>CAIJLV010000037.1 GCA_903821635.1 uncultured Verrucomicrobiota bacterium
GAATCGAACCCTCGTCTCAGGCTTGGGAAGCCCACATTCTACCATTGAACCACACCCGCCCGAAGGCCGTGCGGTTTCTATAATCGGCGAGCCAGCGGGTGGCAACGTCGGAGTTTTACGAGGCGCACTTGGAAGCCCTCGTCGGCCGCGGGATGCGGGATCAAAATTCGGCTCCGGGGTAGGCCAGCGGTTGACTTGGGGAGGCCGCATCATAGCCTCGCGTTCGATCTCAACTCCTGAACTTCCTATGGCTGCTCCCGTAAAATCTGCCGATTCAAAGTCCGTTGCCGAAAGTGACGTTTCCAAGCTTTCCGCCACCAAGGCTCGGGATCTGGAATCAGCGATCTCCACGATCACTAAATCTTTTGGGGAAGGGGCCATCATGCGGCTCGGCTCCCAGGTGACACGGCCGATGGAGGTCATTCCGTCCGGTGCCTTGGCCATTGATCTCGCGCTCGGAGTGGGCGGAGTTCCGCGGGGGCGCATTGTGGAGATTTACGGCCCCGAATCGTCCGGCAAGACCACGCTGATGCTCCATCTGATCGCCAATGCTCAGAAGGCCGGCGGAGTGGCGGCTTTCATTGATGCCGAGCACGCCTTGGACCCGGCCTACGCCAAAAAGCTGGGGGTGGATCTGGACAACTTGCTCGTGTCGCAGCCGGATTCGGGTGAGGAAGCGTTGACGATTTGCGAGACGCTCACCCGGTCCAACGCGTTGGACATCATCGTGGTGGACTCGGTGGCGGCGCTGGTGCCCAAGGCGGAATTGGAAGGTGAAATGGGCATGGCCACCATGGGCATGCAGGCGCGGTTGATGTCTCAGGCACTCCGCAAGCTCACGGCGATCCTGAGCAAGGCCAAGACGACCTGCCTGTTTACCAACCAGCTCCGGGAAAAGGTCGGCGTGATGTTCGGTAATCCGGAAACGACGCCGGGCGGCAAGGCCCTGAAATTTTACGCCAGCGTGCGCATCGACATTCGGCGCAAGGACGCAATCAAGGACAGCTCCGGCACCGTCTTGGGTAACCATGTGAAGGTGAAGATTGTGAAGAACAAGGTCGCGCCCCCGTTCGCCGAGGCGGAATTCGACATCATTTTTAATCACGGGATCGACAAGGAAGGCAGCGTCCTCGACGTGGGCATCGATCATGGCGTCGTGGAAAAGAAGGGCGCATGGTTGCAGTTTGCCGGCGAGTTGATCGGCCAGGGCAAGGAAGCCGCCAAGAAGGCGCTCGTGGAAAAGCCGGAGCTGATGAAGAAAATCGTGGATGCGATCATGGTCAAACGCAGCGGCGTCGTGGTTGACGAGGCGACCAAGACCGAAAAACCGGAGAAGGCCGAAAAGGCTGAAAAAGCGAAGGCTTGAGCCGCCCACCCGTTGACGCCGATCCGCGTCAAGTGGGGCCTTAAACGCAAAAGCCCCACTTGGCCTCCGGCCTGACAAATCGGTTTCGGTGCTGGCTCGCGTTTAAGGCGATGCCGCTGCTGGATCTCGCACGAATCTTGGTTTTCGGGTGACGATCGGGAGAATTGTTTTTTTGCCTTCCCCGCCCACGCTCGGTCGAATTCGGCTTGGTCCTTGCCTAGCTACACGGCGGCGAGAAGCGGCCCGGGTCGGGAATCCGGTTCGAAACCGCGGTGGCGCCGCCTCGGAATTTCGGGGCGGACAGGTTCGGGACATTAGCTCCAACCGCCGGCGAAGACCGGGCGAAAGCCGGCTTGAGTGAGGATTTTGGCCACCACTTCGCGGTGTTCACCCTGAATTTCGATCTGACCGTCTTTCACCGTGCCGCCGGTGCCGCCGGCGCGCTGCATGGCCTTGGCGAGGGCTTCCTTCTCCGGCAGGCCGATGCCTACGAAGCCGCTGACGACCGTCACGGTCTTGCCGCCGCGGTGGGCGGTCTGGCGGATGATGTCCACGCGGCCGCGGCTCTTCTTGGGTTTCGCGGCCGGGGTGGCGGGCGCGGGAGCCGCGAATTCCGCCGGGCCGGGCGGCAGGCCTTCCAAGTTTAGGCTGGCGAACGGGTTGTGCGAAAGGCTGGAGCCGCCGTCGGTGGGGATTTTCATGGCTCAGGTTTGAGGAGGGCGCGCCCCGCTCAGGGACATCACGGCTCCTTGGTTAGGTCACGAAGGATTTTGCGGGCCAAGGTTTCGTTGATCTCGCGGTGCCGGGATTGTGGTAGATGTCGTGCTTGGCGCCGTGGCGGATCAGCCGGACCCCGGCGGCCTCAAGGCGTGAGATGAGGTCGCGCCGTTTCACGCCAGTTCAAGCTCTTCCTCCCGCTTGATCCCGGGAATGTCCTCGGCGCCGAAGGTCTCATGCAGTTCCCGCAGATGTTCCTTCAAGTCCTCCAGCGTGTCCCCCTGGGTCCAATGATCAGGATAGCGGTTCAAGTATCCGAGATACCGGCCATCCGAGTCCTTCCAACAGGTAAACTTGGCGTTCATACCGGCAAACTACGAATACCTGCGGGCGATGTCCTGAAAATTTTGAACCTGGGTGGCGGACGCGGGCGACGCGGATTCAGCCGGGCCGGGCGGCAAACCCTCCAGGTTCAGGCTGGCGAAGGGGTTGTGCGACAAGCTGGAGCCGCCATCGGTGGGGATTTTCATGGCTCGGTAACGGTGTGGTTCATCAGGCCCGGAGGGCCGGCAGAAAGTAGCCCCGGGCGTGAGCCCGGGGTTACGCGGCGAATATGGACGGAGCCCCGGAAGGGGCGAAAGAGGCCTGGGCACTCAGCCGCACTGGAGAACGCTCTTGGTTTCCATGCAGTCGAAACAGACGAAAACATAGACCATTCCGACATCTCCGAACATGTATTGCTGATCGTTGCCCAGGCAATTAATGCGATTCGGGTTATGACCTTCGTCATGTTCCATCGAGTCGATTTGGGCAACGAAAGTCATCTTCTCCTTACAGCCTTTGCACTTCGGGACTTCGGGCTTCTGGCACCAAATGGGTTCACCGCCGAGCTTGCTTCGGATTCCGAGATTTTCGTCGGCCGGAATGGCCGGTTCTCCTTCGGGCACTTTCTCGAACTTGATTCGGTATTCTCTCAAAACTTCGGGCATACGGTGTTTGGGTTAAGAGTTAATTGAGATGGAATGGTTGGCCGTTGTCGTGAGTTGGGAGATTCCGGTGTGACGAAAGCCAGTTAACGAATACGCAGTTAAGCCGCTAGACCAAACACTACGTTGAACGGTCGATTGCTGGGAGCCTTCTGCCGCCCCTGACGGGGCTTGAGGCTTGTTGCGACCGAACCCCGGGCTCACGCCCGGGGCTATTTTCTATCGCGCCTCCGGCGCTGGGCAGCACGACATTGGCTTGAGCTGGACTCACTGCCTCCCCCGCTTCCCCGCCATCAGCGCCTCGATGTCGTCGGCTTCGATGGGGATGTGGGCCATGAGGTCCACGACGCCGGTTTCGGTGATGAGCACGTCGTTTTCCAGGCGCACGGCGAAGCCTTCCTCGGGCAGGTAGATGGCGGGTTCCACGGTCATCACCCAGCCGGGCGCAAAGGGTTCGGTCAGAAACCCTAGGTCATGCACGTCGAGGCCGATGGGGTGACCGCAGCCGTGCATGTAGAATTTCTTCACCGGCTTTCGGGCGGGGTCTTCCACTTGGAGTTGGAGGTCTTGGAGCTTGAGCAGGCCCAGATCGACGCATTCGCGGGCGACGGCTTCCTCCGATTCGTCCTGCCACTGCTGCCACTTCTTGCCGGGAGTGAGGCCGGCGATTTGCGTGCGGAGGACGCGCAGCACGGCGTTGTAAACCTGTCGCTGCCGCGGCGTGAAACGGCCGTTGACCGGGATGGTGCGGGTGAGGTCGGAGTTGTAGTTGGCGTAGCTGGCGGCGACGTCGAGCAGCAGCACGTCGCCGTCGCGGCAGTCGCGCTGATTTTCGAGGTAGTGCAGCACGCAGGAGTTTTTCCCGGCGGCGATGATCGGGTTGTAGGCAAACGCGCCTCGTTGCCGGATGAATTCGTGGGCAAATTCAGCCTCGACCTCGGCCTCGTTTACGCCGGGCAGCACGAAGCGGCACACGCGTTCAAAGCCGGCCTGGGTGATGTCGCAGGCGTGCTGGATGAGGGCGACTTCGGCGGGCGACTTGATGACGCGCAGGGCGTGCATGAGCCGGGCGAGCCGGCGGTAATCGTGGAGCGGGTAACGTTCCTGCACGGACTTCACGAATCGCGCCTCGCGCGTTTCTACCGCGACTTCGGCGCGCTTGTGCTCGTTGCTGTTCAGGTAAACGTGTTCCGACTCGCACATGAGGCGGTGAAAGAGGGCGGGAAAAGCCGAGAGCCATTCCACGCGCCGGATGCCGGAGACGTGCTGGGCTTCCTCCTGGGTGAGCTTGTGGCCTTCCCAGATGGCGATCAGTTCGCTGGTTTCGCGGAGAAACAGGATCTCGCGCATCCGCGGGTCGGCGGCGTCCGGATAGAGGAGTAGGATGCTTTCCTCCTGTTCGACGCCGGTGAGGTAAAAGAGGTCGGTGTTGGGGACGAGCCGGAGGTGGGCGTCGGCGTTAGCGGGCAGGAGGTCGTTGGCGTTGACGACGACGAGCGAGTTGGGGAGCAGTAACGGCCTCAGTCGCGCGCGGTTTTCGACAAAGAGCTGCGGATCAATCGGGGCATGACGCATGGCGGGCACGACTTTTCAGCGAATGTCCGGCGGAGTGCAATCGCGCAGCGGCGAGTTGCCGGGGTCAACCTCGGCTCGACGCCTGCCGGCGACCGTGTTAATCGCTCGCGCCACATCATTTCTGCATGAGCGCCGAACAAAAACTCCTCGAACTTCAATTGCAATTGCCCCCCGCCCCCAAGCCGATTGCAGTTTATCGCCCGGTCGTGGTCGTCGGGAACATCGCCTACGTCTCTGGCCACGGCCCGGTGCGCTTGGATGGCTCGCTCATCCAAGGGGTCGTGGGCAAGGATCTGGATTTGGACGCGGGCAAGGCCGCCGCCCGGCAGGTCGGGCTCGCGATGTTGGCAAATCTGCGGGCGCATTTGGGTTCGCTAGACCGGATTCAGCGGATTGTAAAAACGCTGGGCATGGTCAATTCGGCACCCGACTTCTACGAGCACCCCAAGGTCATCAACGGCTTCAGCGAACTGATGGCTGAAGTCTTTGGGCCTGACCACGGCATCGGTGCCCGCAGTGCGGTGGGCATGGGGCCGCTCCCGGGCAACATCGCGGTCGAGGTAGAAGCCATCTTTGAGCTCCGGCCTGAATGATTCCGGCGGCCAAGCTAGTCACCCCGCGCCTCGAACTGCGCCGCAGCACGCCGGAACAGCTCCGGGCGTTGGTGGCCGGTCCGGCGGAATTTACGCGGCAGTTTGGGCTGTCAGTGGCCGCCGGCTACAACGAGTTTCCCGGTGCCTTGGAGTATGCGCTCACGAAAGTGGCCACGACCGGGGCCGCCGCGCCGTGGTGGGCGCC
>CAIJLV010000038.1 GCA_903821635.1 uncultured Verrucomicrobiota bacterium
AATGGTCGGGGCGGTGAGATTTGAACTCACGACCTTCTGAACCCCATTCAGACGCGCTACCAAGCTACGCTACGCCCCGACCGGGTGCCCGTAAGGGCGACGCGCAAAATAGGGATAACCGCCCTCGCAGCAACCTCTTTCTTCCGGAAAGGCGAAGTTTTCCGGTTCGCGGCCGGCCGGTGCCGGCCGGCCGCAAGGTTAAGCCAGATCCAGCCCGCGCATTGGGCCGGTGGAGGAGGCGAATTGAGGCGTCTCCAAACCCAGGCGCTGGAGCATGGAGACGAACAGGTTGGGCAGCGGATAGTTGCGGTCGCGGTCGAAGCCGAGGTGTTGGCCGTGCTTGAAGCCGCCGCCGGCGAAGAGTGTGGGCAGGTTGGTCGTCACGTGGGTGTTGGCGTTGCCCAAGTTCGAACCGTAGAGAATCATCGTGCGGTCGAGCAGGGTTTCGCCGCCTTCCTTGACGCTGCGCAGTTGGGTAAACAAATCCGCCAGCAGCTTCAGGTGCCATTCGTCGATGGCGCGCAGTTGGGCCAGCTTCTTTTCTGACCGGCCGTGGTGCGACAAGTCGTGATAGCCCTCGGTGATCTTGGCGTCGGCGAGGTCGATGGCGGGGGAATTTACGCTGTCGAGGAGCAGCGCGATGGAGCGGGTGGAATCGGTTTCAAACGCGAGCCGGGCCAGATCATACATGAGGCGGACCTTGTCCATGTATTCGCGGGGGCTGGCGGGATCAAGCGGCACCCGCGCGGAAATGGTCGGCTTGGGTTTGTGCTCCCATTCACGGGCCATTTGCAGCCGCTGTTCCAGTTCGCGGACGCTGGTAAAATACTGGTCCAACCGGTCGCGGTCGGAACCGCCCACGCGCCGCTGCAACGTCTTGGCCTGGTCGGCCACGGCGTCGAGGATGCTCTTGCCGAGTTCGAGGCGGCGAACCTGTTGCGCCACCTCGTCCGGGGTGCCTTGGATGAACAGCCGGCGGAAAACCTCCGACGGTTTCTCTTCGCAGGGAATGAGCACGCCGGAGCTGGTCCACGACAGGCTGCGCGCGCCACGTTCGACGTTGACCCCGAGGTTAAGCGACGGGAAACGGGTCAGGTGGCCGAGGCGTTCGGCGATGAATTGGTCGAGCGAGATCGTATTACGAAAGCCGCCGCGGCCAGGATGGGGAGCCGCGGTGAGGAAGCAGTTGTCGGCCGGGTGGCCACCGTCCACGTCGGGATGTGAAACGCCGCTAAACACCGTGAAATCGTTCCGGTGAGCCCGGAGCAGTTCGAGATACGGCGACAATTGGTAGTCACGGCCGGTGGCTTGGGGAAAAAACTGGTCGGGCACCAAGCCGAGATTATTGCAGATGGCCAACATGCGCCGCGGGGTCGCGCCGGGCGAGGTGGCGGGAACCGAAGCTCGCTCGGCGGCCCAAGCCGGCACCATCGAGTGCAGCAGCGGCAGCGAGAGGGCGATGCCGCTGCCCCGGAGGAAACTGCGCCGCGAGAGCGCGTTTCGGGTGGCGATGAAGGAGCCGGGAGCAGGCGTGGAAGCGGAGGTCTTCATGGCTGGTTAGGAGTCATTTATTCAAAAACAGGTCGCTCTGCACAAGCTCGTGAATCAGCGAACGCACGCCGAATCCGTGGGCGCGACTGCGCTGCACGAGGCGCTCGATGGCGGGGCGGTCGGCGAAGCGAATGGGGGCCCCGGTCGCGTAGACGGTGAGTTGCCGGGCGAGATTGCGGGCGAGCTGTTCCTCCTCTTGCGCGAGGCAGTGCTTGAGCTGCCGGATGTTTTGAAACGTGCGTCCGTCCGGCAGTTCCCCGCTCGGGTCCACGACCGGGCCCAGACCGAAATGGTAAAACACCCCGTTGTGGCCGATGCCGCGCACGGGTTCGCCCCCGCCCACGGCGCGGTAGCGTTCGCGCCAGCCGCCCATCACGTCGAAGCTCTCCAGCGCAAAGCCGGCGGGATCAATCAAGGTGTGGCAGGCGTTGCAGGTTTCCTGGTGACGATGTTTCGCGAGTTGCTCGCGGACCGTCGTCGCGCCGCGGATGTCGGGCTCCACGGCGGGCACACTGGCGGGCGGCGGCGGGGGCGGGCGGCCGATGATGCGGCTCATGATCCACGCGCCGCGCTTCACCGGCGAGGTGGTGGTGCCGTTCGAGGTGACCTTGAGCACGCTGGCCTGGGTGAGCAGCCCGCCCCGCACGCTGTCGGCGGGCAGGGGCACGGGCCGCACGGCGACGCCCTCGACGCCCGGGATTCCGTAAAGGGTCGCCAAACGCTCATTGAGCAGCGCGAAGTCCGCGGCCACGAAGTTCGTCACGCTGAGGTCGCGCCGCAGCACTTCGGCCATAAAGAGTTGGGTCTCCTCGGTCATGGATTCCACCAGCAGGTCGTCGAGCTGGTAGTCCGGGTAAAGCTCCGGATCGGGCGCCGTGTGGGCGATGCCGCGCAGGTCGAGCCAGTAGTCCAGGAAGGCGTCCACAAAGCGGCGCGAGGTGGGCGCGTGGAGCAGGCGTTCGGTCTGGGCGCGCAGTTGGTCCGGTCGCCGCAGGCGACCTTGCTCGGCGAGCGCGCGGAGTTCGGCGTCCGGCGCGGAATTCGCGAGGAAAAAGGCGAGGCGTTCCGCCAGTGCCCGGTCGGACAAGCGGCCGGGCTGTTCGTCGAAGTAGAGGAAGCCCGGCGACGCCAACACGGCGGTGTAACCCGCCAGCATGGCGTCGGTAAAGCTGTGGCCCGCCTTTAAGGCGCCGCGGATCACGCCGAGGAAGCGGGCTGTATCGGCCGGTTCGACGGGGCGGCGATAGGCGCGGACTAGGAAGTGGCCCAGCAGACGTTCGGCGTCGGCCTCCGGATTTTGAGAAAGGACCTGCACCCCGGCGGTGACTTTGGACCGCCCCACGCCGGTTGTCACCGGCGCGTCCACCAGGGGCAAATCGCCGAACAACGTGCGGTGTCCCGTCGGCGGCCATTCGTCCAGCAGGGGGCCTTCGACCTCCAGCCATTGAAACGCCACGCCGGGCATGCCTTCGGGCGTGGTGAGCGGATTTTTGTGGTCGGGCGGACGGGAACGGTGCAGGCGGGCGGCGTCGGGCCGGATGGTTTCGCCCGCGAGCAGCCACGCCTCGAGTTCGCCCACGGTCGGTTCGGTGCCGAAATCGAAGCTGCCGAGCTTGCGCAAGAGGCGAGGGGACGTGTCCGAATAGATCGTGATCGGCTCCGACCGGCGGCCGACGGTTACATTGGTGAATTTGGGATCAATCCAGAAACTGTAACCGGAAAACCGCAGGCGATAACGGCCCGAAACCGGTGCTCGAAAGCGGCCAAAACGGATCTCGGTGGGTTCGTAAGTGCTGACGACAACGCCCATCGCCTCGGAGTTGCGCCGGGCTTCGGTGCGGTTTTCCGGGAGCTTCGGCGCGCTCGACTCGGAGAGGGTGCGCTGAAGTTCCCAACCGACCAGGGGCCAGGTTCGCCGTTCCTTCGGGCCCTCCAGCTTGATGGCGCCAAAAAACTCACCCTGCTCCCAAGCGTAGAAGCGTTGGGTCTTCAACTCGGGGCGCTGGACCTGCGGGGCCAACGCTTGGCGGAGCGCGAAGTCGGCCGCGCTGAGGTAGCGGGCCATCTGCACATGCGACACGTCGAGCGCGTCACCCACCTTGTTAAAGCCGTGGGCCGTCGAATCTTCTGGCAGAAAATCTTTCACCGCCAACGAGGGCAGGGCGAGCAGATCACGCAGCGTGGCTTCGTATTCGTAGCGGTTCATCCGGCGTTGGGTGGCGCGTCCCTCGCGGCGACTGAGTTGGCGATCGGCTGAAAGCAGCGACGCGGCGAGCGAGTTGGTGAAGGCTTTCAACTCCTTGGCCGTGGGCCGCGGCTGCTTTTTTGCCGGGGGCATTTCGCCGCTGCTAACGCGGTCGTGGACGTTGACCCAAGGGGCTAGGGCCCGGTTGGAATCGAGCTCAAAGGGCAGCGTGGTCAGGTCCAATCCGCCTTCCTTCATTTCCGCGTCGTGGCATTCGATGCAGTGCTTTTCGAGAAAGGCGCTGTGCCGGCGGTCGGCGGCGAGTCCCGGGACCAGCGCCACGGCCAAGAACAGCAGGGCGAAAAGCGGGGGCTGGATGCGGGACGGTTTTGGGGGCTCTCGACGGCACATACGTAGTGGGGCCAAACCCGCCGCGCCGGCAGGGTTCGACGGCGGGTGACGGGCCCAGCCTACCCGCCGGCCGGCCGCTGTCTACGGAAGTGCTTTCGCCGGCTGGCACTTTGGCTTCGCGAGCGCCGCCGGTTGGGTTTAGTGAAGTTCAGAAACCGAGGCGAATTTGGCCCCCCTCGACGGCCAGCAACCGGATGAGGGGCGCGCCTTGGAGCCGGAAAAAGCGGTGGTCGTCATGGAGCTTGGCCGTCACTTCGCGGGCGGCGGAATCGACGGCGTAAGCGGCGTGTTCGAGGAAGGGACCGGCGAGGGAATCGCTGCTTTGCAGCCGGGGAAAAGAGTCCGTGGCAGGTGCTGGTTCTGCCATTAGGGCTGTCAAGGTGGCGGCGTAGGTGGACACGCGGGTGTGATAGAGGGCGGTTTCCGGCTGCCGGTCCGCCGTCGGGTCGAGAACCCATTGGGACTGGAGGTCTGGTTCGTAGAAGCCGCGCCGATCGAACAAGGCGGCCCAAAACCCGTCTCCGGTGGTCTCGGTGTTGAACTGGGCCTGCACCGCGAGGGCGACGCCGGCCAACTGCCAGCTTCCGTCGGGGGCGCGCAGGAAAAGCCCGCCCCCGGAATCGCCGCCCGTCACCGTGGCCTCGTCTGTGCCTGCGTCGGCGTCAAACAGGCACGCCAGCACGGCGCCGGAGTGGGCGACTCCGGGGGGCAAGACGTCTTCGACCACGTTGGTGCCCCAGCGCGGTCGGGCATCGTTCGCACCCCAACGCCAACCGCGTAGTTCAAGAACCCCATTTGCGTCGAGCCGGACGGGTTCGCCGCGGGGGAGTCCACGACCAAAAAGCGTGGCGACCTGCCCGGCTTCGTGGGTGCCTTGGAACAGCGGTGCCCAGCGAGCGAAGCGGCCAGCCACGCGGAGGAGACTGAGGTCAGTGCCGGGCAAGTTGGTGCTGGAGAGCGTTCGGTAAACGAGCCCGTCGAAGCGAGCCAAGGAATTGGGCGCGAGGTGCAGGTGGGCTGCGGTGAGCACATGTTCGGGGCCGACGATTGTGGCAGTGAAGTCGAAGAACACCTGATATTGCCAGCCGCTGTCGGCCCAGACGCCAACCGGGGCGCTGGTATTGTGCTCCGGGGCGTCGTGGCCAAAGAAGATCAGGGCCTGTCCGGGCGGCCCGGCGAGGGCCAGCGTCAGGCCGACAATGAACCGCAAGGGGCGGAACAACCGGCGCATCGGTTCACGCTGCCCGAAGTGGGCGCCGGCGCAAGTGTCGCCCACGGAAAGGGTAGGCTGCGTTCAACCGCCGGCGACGATTTTCACGATTTCCAGGCGGTCGCCGGCGTGAAGGGTGCGGGCGGCGAATTCGCTGGGGGCCACGGCTTCGCCGTTGTGTTCCACCACAACGCTGCGGGGGCTGAGATTTTGTCGGATGAGAAACGTCTCCAGCGAGCACGGCAGGGCGGTGGTCACGGCCGTGCCGTTCGCGATGACGGCGGGTTCACTCATGGTGCGGGGCGGGTGCGGGGCAGTTGCCGGCCGAGTTTTTGAAACCATGGGCGGAACATTTCTTCCAAGTCGGGCATTACGCGGTCTTCGGTGTTGGGGCGGCGGGTAAATTGGGGGAAGGCGAGGAAAAGGGTTTCGCTTCCGTGTTGCACGGCTTCGCCCGCGGCGTCGGTGACGTGGTATTGAAAGACTGCGCGGGCGGGAAACGAGTCGCTGACGACCCGGATTCTGCGGGGCGCCAGCGGGGGGATTTGTCCGGCGCGGTCGAGGTCGCTGAAGCTCAAGCGCACGTTGCAGCCTTCGGGAATGTAGGTGTCGGCCAGTTCGATCAGGACATCCTCCAACTGGCGGCGTTCTTGCGCGGCAGCGTAGGGGTTGCCGTCGGGCGAGGCGCCGAAGTCAGTGAAGTTGGCGCCTTCCTCGAACTGGACGGTCACGGTGCCCCCGCCTTTCACCGCCGGGGTGGCGCAGCCGGCCAAACTGGCCAGCGCCAGCGCGAGGGCGAGCGGGCCGAGGTTGAAGGGGAATTTCATGGGGCAAAGCCGGGTTGGGAGCTCAGATTGGCTCTTTCAGCAGTTGGATGAATTGTTTCATCGCGGGTGAGAGAATCTTGGTCTTTTTGGCAATGACCGCGAGCGGCCGGGTGGGAATGGGTTCGTTGAACTTCAGCGCCGCCAAGGTCTGTTTGGACACCTCTTGAAGCACGGTGCTCTCGGGCACGATACTCACGCCGGCTTCGATTTCGACGGCCCGTTTCACGGTTTCGATATTGTCGAATTCCATCATCGTCTTCACGGCGACGCCGGAGTCGCGCAGAATCTTGTCGATCGCCTTGCGAGTGGGGATGTCGGATTCAAAGGCGATGAATTTTTGCGACTCCAAGTGCGCGAGCTTGAGGTTCTTTTCCTTGGCCAGCGGATGTTTGGGGTGGCAGATGAGGACCAAAGTTTCCTCGCGCAGCGGAATGATTTCCAAGCGGGAATCTTTGACCGGATAAGCCACCAAACCGAGGTCCACGACGTTACCGACGACGTCCTCGTAAACTTGATTGGAGCGCTGGTATTCCACGTGGACGGTCACGGTGGGAAAGCCCTTGAGGAACTTCTTCAGGTAGGGGGGCAGGTCGTGCAGGCCGATTGAGTAGATCGTGGCCACTCGGATCGTGCCGGTGACGATGTCCTTTACCTCCTGTAGTCGACTGAGCAGCGACTCATAGGTTTGGATCACCTGTTTACCGTATTCGTAGAGCAGTTCGCCCTCGCGGGTGAGGCGAAACTTCTTTTTGCTTCGCTCGATGAGCAGCGTCTTGAACTGCTTTTCTAAGGAACTTACCTGCTGACTGACCGCGCTCTGCGTGACGCTGTTGATCTGGGCGGCCTTGGTGAAGCTTTCGGTTTCGGCTAGGTCACAGAAGACCTTGAAGCTTTGAATCTGCACGCCTCAAGTTAGCCTCACTGGCTGGAGCGCGCCAGCGGGGAGAAAAAGCGCCTGCGGTGAGCGGCGGTTGAACGTCCTTTTTCCCGCTGCGGCTGAGGTGACGCTTTGCCGCGCCTTTGGCCCACTCCAGGCAGGCGTTTTGGCGGCTGCTCGCTCCGGTGTCACCAAGGACCGAGGCTCAGTCCGGTTGCCAGACACAGGTGAACACCGACTTGGCGGGCAGGGCGGCAGTGAACGAATGGGAGCCCGCCTGGACCGTGATCGGGGTGGCCTCGCCGGTGGTGTTGCCCAGCACAAGCACACATTCGCCACTGGGTTTGCGGAAGGCGACATGGCGGAGGGCTTGGGTGCTCGGGTCGCTGTCGATTCGCACGGCGCCGCACGGGATGAACTTCATGAATGAAGCGTCCGTAGTTGAAGTATTCGAAGATTTCTTCGGCGCGACCGGTTTCTGAATTGAAGCGGAGGATCGCCTTGCTGGCGGGGAAGGGGCCGTCGTTGGGCTGGCCCTTTTCGTCAAGATTGGCCTGCGCGGTTTGACGTGCCCGGTTTGGTGGATACTTTGTCGCCTGCATGAAAAAATTCCTCGCTCTACTCACCTCTGTGGTGGTCGCTCAAGCGCTGGCGCTGGCCGATGATTCGTTTGCCAACATCAGCCATGACGACCTGAAAAAGGCCATCGCTGACAAGCAAGTCGTGTTGCTCGACGTCAACGGTTCGGACAGTTGGCAGGAAGGGCACATTCCCGGAGCACTCGATTTCGACAAGTCCGAGAAGGATCTCGCGAAGGTGCTGCCAGCGGACAAAAACATCTTGGTCGTCGCCTACTGCGGCAGTGAACGTTGCTCCGCCTACAAAGCTGGTGCGCAGGCGGCTTCGAAGCTCGGCTATAAGAATGTGAAGCATTACGCGAAGGGCATTTCCGGTTGGAAGAAGTCCGGCGAGAAGACTGAAAAGGGCAGCTGAGCCCATGGGGTTCGCTGAGCAATTCAATCCCGTTGGCCGCTGGCGACGGGATTTTTTGTGTCCGGATGGGCCGAATGCCTGATTTCTCCGCGTCCGGAAGTTTGACACCTCCGAACATTCCTCCGCTACTCTCCGTCCACTTGCTGCGCATGAAGCACACCGTTGCCGTTTCGCTCGCTGCCCTTGTCGGATTTACCTCCGCGCTGGCCGAAGTTGATTTCAAGAAAGAGGTCCGTCCGATCTTGGAGGTTTACTGCCTCAAGTGTCACGGCGTGGAGAAGCCCAAGGGCAAACTCTCACTCGTCACCCGTGCGGAGGCGATCAAGGGCGGGGAAGACGGAACCGCGTTGGTCCCCGGCGAGCCCGACAAGTCGCCCCTGTATACGAGCACCACGCTGGCCGCTGATCACGATGACGTCATGCCGCCCAAGGGTGACAAATTGACTCCGGCGCAGCAGGCCACGCTCAAGCAGTGGATCACCGAGGGCGCCAAGTGGCCGGAAGACCTCAAGCTGCAGCAGCGGGAGAAGGTGGACTTCGTGAAGCAGGTGAAGCCGATCTTCGAGGTTAATTGCGTGGCGTGCCACAAGGAAGGCCACGCCAAGGGCGACCTGCGGATGGACGTGAAGGAAGACTTCTTTAAGTCCAAGGACATCGTCGTGGGCGATTCCAAGGCTTCGAAGGTGTTTACCACCATGATCCTGCCCGCCGATCATGACGACGTGATGCCGCCTGCGAAGAAGGGTGGCCCGCTGCCGCGAGCAAAGGCTGACCTCGTGGCCGAATGGATCGAGCAGGGAGCATTCTGGCCCGAGGGCTTGAAGCTCGAACAAAAGGAGCCGGAAACCACGACTTCTGACCGCGACTGGAAGTCGGTCAATGAGGCGGTCTTCCAATTCATCACGAAGACCGCCGAAGCCGAAAAGGTTCAGCACGCCAATTTCATCGAGAAACTACCCGGCACCCAGGTCGCCTTCGACATGGTCGCGATTCCAGGCGGCGAATTCTTGATGGGCAGCCCGGAGAACGAAGCCGGCCGCAAGTCGGATGAAGGCCCCCAACGCAAGGTGAAGCTTGAGCCCTTTTGGATGGGCAAGACCGAGGTCACTTGGGACGAATACGAGGTCTTCCAGTTCCCCTACATGGAGAAGGGCTCGAACATCAGCACCGAACGCGTGAACCGCGAACTGCTGATCATCTCTGAATTCTCCGCCCAAGGCGGGGGCAATCCCTACGTGGGCAAAGAAGCCGATGCCGTCAGCCGGCCGACCACGCCGTATGTTGAGATGAGCTTTGGCATGGGCAAGAACGGCTTCCCCGCCATCAGCATGACTCACTACGCGGCGCTCATGTATTGCCGCTGGATTTCGGCCAAGAGCGGCCACTTCTACCGGTTGGCGACCGAAGCGGAGTGGGAGTATGCGGCCCGTGCGGGCACGACGACCCGGTATTTCTGGGGTGACGATCCCAAGCTGGCCGACGACTACGCTTGGTCCTTCATCAATGCCGACGGCAAGTATCAGAAAGTTGGTAAGAAGAAGCCCAATCCGTGGGGCCTCCACGACATGTTGGGTAACGTCTCCGAATGGACCTATGACGGCTACAAGGCCGACGCCTACGCGACGCTTGGTTCGGAGAATCCTTCACTCCCTGGCTTTGGTGAATATCCGCACGTTGCCCGCGGCGGTTCTTGGGACGATGAAGTGGACCTCTTGCGCGTCGCGTTGCGCAAAGCCAGCGATCAAACTTGGAAGATGCGTGATCCGCAGTTGCCCAAGTCCAAGTTCTACCTGACCGACGCACAATTCCTCGGTTTCCGGGTCGTGCGGCAGATCAAACCGCCCGCGAGCGTGGACGAGATGGTCAAGTGGTGGACGACTTACCCGGCGATGAAGTAGTCGCTAGCCCCTCCGGCCTCTACCCACACCCGCCGCGTTGCCAGCAAGGGCACCGGCGGGTTTTTTGTTCGGAGGTAAGGCAGCTGAGCTCGGGCTCAAGTGGAAGAATTGCGGAGGCCGCAAACGAACCTTGCCCCCACACCCGGTTCCCCACCAAACTGTCCGCGTCTCCCAGCGAATCACTTACGGCTTGAATCGGTCCGCCTGCCGGTGCGTCCGAACAGCCACACTGTAAAGTTATGAATCAGTCCCCGATCATTCATCCCGTTACCCGTCGCACCTTCCTATCCACTACCAGCGCGGCGGCGGTCGCGGCGCTGTCCACCAGCCGCTTCGCCTTTGCGCAGGGCAGCGACACGCTGAAAATCGCCCTCATCGGTTGCGGCGGTCGTGGTTCGGGCGCGGCGAATCAGGCGCTCAATGTTCCCGGCACCAAGCTCGTGGCCGTGGCTGATGCGTTCAAAGATCGACTGGAGGGCGCGCTGAATAGCCTGAAGCAGGCGCACCCCAACTCGGTGGATGTCCCCGCCGAGCGGCAATTCGTCGGCTTTGATGCTTACAAGAATGCCATTTCGCTCGCCGACGTGGTGATTTTGGCGACGCCGCCCGGCTTCCGTCCGATGCAATTTGAGGAAGCGGTGAAGCAGGGCAAACACGTTTTCGCGGAGAAGCCAGTGGCGACGGACGCCCCGGGCGTGCGCCGTTTCTTGGCGGCGGCCGAAGAAGCCAAGAGGAAGGGTCTCAAGGTCGGCGTCGGTCTCCAACGGCACCATCAGCCGGGCTATATCGAGACAATCCAGCGGCTGCATGACGGGGCGATTGGCGACATTCACACCCTGCGCGTTTACTGGAACGACGGCGGCGTATGGGTTAATCCGCGCAAGCCTAGCCAGAGCGAAATGGAGTTCCAGATGCGCAACTGGTATTACTTCAACTGGCTCTGCGGCGACCACATCTGCGAGCAGCACATTCACAATCTCGACGTGGCCAACTGGGTCAAGAATGGCTACCCGGTGAAGGCCCGAGGCATGGGGGGGCGCCAAGTCCGCACCGCCAAAGAATACGGTGAAATCTTCGATCACCACGCCGTTGAATTCTTCTATGCCGATGGCTCGACCGCCTTCAGCCAATGCCGCCATATCCGCGGGGCTTGGAGCAGTGTGAGCGAACATTGCGTGGGCACTAAGGGCAGCGCGGATGTCGGTGGGCACCTGATCAAGGCGACGGGGGCCGATGCGTGGCGCTTCCGCGGCACCAAGAATGTTGATCCCTACCAGCAGGAGCACGACGACTTGTTTGCGGCGATCCGCGGGAACAAGGAATACAACGAAGCCTTCAACGGTGCGAAGTCGACGATGACCTCCATCTTGGGCCGCATGGCGACTTATTCTGGTGCCGAAATCACTTGGGATGACGCAATCAACTCCAAGGTGGATCTCTTCCCCGAACGGCTCGCGTGGGACGCGCTGCCCAAATCGCTGCCGGACGAAAATGGCTTCTACAAGATTGCCGTGCCGGGACAGACCAAGACCGTTTAAGCTGTCGGTCGCAGCTGGCTTTATCGCCCGCGCCCGGTCAGGGCGCGGGTTTTTGTTTAGGCGATCGTCATTTCCAGCGACTTCCGCCGTGGCACCCGTGAACGGTGGCGATATGCTAGTGCACCGGGATGAACCGCATCGTCAATATCGCCGCCTACAAGTTTGTGTCGTTGGGAGCACTGCGTCCGCTGCGGACGCGCCTCCTCGCCGTGTGCCAAGAGTGGCAACTCAAGGGCACCATTCTGCTCAGCCCCGAAGGCATCAACCTCTTCGTGGCCGGCCCGGCGGAGAGCGTCGATCGGTTGCTCGGCGAACTGCGGAGTCTTCCTGGCTTGGCTGACTTGGAGCCGAAATTCAGCAAAACGGAGCTCCAACCCTTTGCGCGGATGTTGGTGCGACTGAAAAAGGAAATTATCGCGTTCGGGGTGGAAGGGATCAACCCAGCCCAGCGAACGTCCCCAAAATTGTCTGCCCGAGAGCTCCGGAAATGGTTGGATGAAGGGCGCCCCGTCACCTTGCTCGACACCCGCAATGACTACGAAGTGAAGCAGGGCACATTCCGCCACGCCCTCGCGATCGGCGTGGACCACTTCCGCGATTTCCCGGCGGCCGTCCAGAGATTGTCACCGGACCTGAAGGAACAACCCATTGTGATGTTCTGCACCGGCGGTATCCGGTGCGAAAAGGCGGGCCCCTACATGGAGCGCGAAGGCTTTCGCCACATTTACCAACTCGATGGCGGCATCCTGAAATACTTCGAGGAATGCGGCGGCGCCCACTACGAGGGAGAATGTTTTGTCTTCGATCAACGGGTCGGGGTTGATCCCAACTTGCAGGAGACCGAGTCCGTGCAGTGTTTCCACTGCCAATCTCCTCTGAGCGAGGCGGACCAAGCCGACTCGCGTTATCAATCCGGTCGCTCGTGTGCCTTTTGCTTTCAGACGCCCGCGGAAGAGTTGGCGGCCAACCTCGCCCGTCGCCAAGCGGCGATGGCGGTAGCCTTCAGCCCATTACCCGGCAGCCAGCCTTACGACAATTTTAGGCCGATCAATGTGCCGTTGGAGTGTGATGGCGCGACTCTGCTGGACGCGCTGTGCCGGGTGGTTCGGCATATTCCCGCTGGCGAATGGGCGGCTGAATGTGACCGCGGCTTGGTAGTGAACGACGCGCGGGAACCGATGTTGGCAACTCGCACGGTTCGGGCGGGCGAGCGTTACCTGCACAAATTTCCCAACCTCACCGAGCCGGACGTGAATGGCCGCGTCGAACTCCTGCACGAAGATGAGGCGTTGATTGTGTTGAACAAACCCGCCCCACTCCCAATGCATGCGGGCGGGCGGTATAACCGGAACACGCTGCAATCGCTATTGAAGGCGGTTTATTATCCCCAGAAGCCGCAGGCCGCCCACCGCTTGGATGCGAATACGACCGGCGTCGTATTGGTGGCCCGAACGCGCCATTTTGCGGGCTTGTTGCAACCTCAATTCGCCCGCGGTGAAGTGGAGAAGATCTACCTGGTGCGTGTGCAGGGGCACCCGCAACTCGAGGTCTTTGAGTGCGCTGCACCGATCACCGCTGAACCCGGAGAAGTCGGGGCACGGGAAGTGGCGGCGGTTGGCGGTTTAGCGGCCCACACCCAGTTCAAGGTGCTTCAGCGCCAGGTGGAGGGCACCACGTTATTAGAGGCTCGACCGCTCACGGGGCGAACCAACCAGATTCGCATCCACCTGTTGCATCTGGGCCTGCCAGTGTGTGGCGACCCCGTGTATCAGTTCGGCGTTCCGCGCGGTGGCACGCAGACCCTGAGTTTGGAGGATCCGCCGCTTTGCCTGCACGCGTGGCGCTTGAAGTTTTGCCATCCGCTCACTCAACAGCCGGTCGAATTCACGGCTCCGCCACCACCTTGGGCGAAATTGATGACTCAGATTCCGTGAAAGGCCCGGGCCTGGACGACATCGTCGGCGATCTGGCGGCTGAGGGCGTCAAGGCCGCTAAACGTCAGCTCCGGGCGTAATTGGCTCGCGAATTCAACTTCGATCTCCTGCCCGTAAAGATCACCGCTGAAGTCCAGCAGGTGTGCCTCCAGCCGAGGCTGGGTTTCACCCGGAGTCACGGTCGGGCGGAGCCCGAGATTCAGCACCGCCGGATATCGGTTGCCGGTGCGCAGGACTTGGACCCAAGCGGCGTAAACCCCGGCGGGTGGGAGTTCAAGGCCGTCCACTGCCACGTTGGCGGTGGGGAAGCCGAGCTGGCGGGCGAGTTGGGCGCCGGGTTGGACGATGCCGGCGAGGGCGTAAGGTCGGCCGAGCAGTTCCGCTACTTCGCTGAGCCGGCCGGCCCGGAGGGTTTCCCGAATCCGGGAGCTGCTCACGATTTCGCCCCTGAAACTGAAAGGCGGGGCCACCTGGGTGACGAAGCCGAGTTCGGCGCCCAAAGTATGGAGCAAGGGCACGTTGCCGCTGCGGCGATTACCAAAACTAAAGCCTTCCCCGACGCTCACGGATCGCAGTGGCGCGGCTCCAGCCGCAAGTTCGCGAATAAAATCCTCCCCAGAACGGCTGGCAAAGCCTTGGTCAAAGGGAATCACCAGCGCCGCGTTGCAGCCTGAGGCGGCCAAGGCGCGCAGGCGTTGGGGAACGGTCTGGAGCAGGCGGGGCGCACGTTCTGGGCAGACAATCCGCAAGGGGTGCGGATCGAAGGTAAGGGCAAGGATTCGGGCGCCCAAGCGGACAGCCTCCAGTTGGGCCGTGCGGAGGACGTGCTGATGGCCGAGATGAACGCCATCAAACATGCCCAAGGCGACACACGTGCCTAGCGGATGGGGCGGTAACTCGTCGAGCTGGCTGACCGTGAGCATGAGGGCGAGACGCGCCGGGAGGGAAAATGTTAAGGCAATCGAAGGGACGTCTCTAGCGGGGGCGGCGGCCGGATTTCACTCGTAACGTTTGAGTTCGAGCAGCGGGATGACGTGGGCGATCAGCTCCTCGCGGCTGAACTGTAAGATGTCTTCGAGCGGAGTTGCCTCCTTAAGATCAAACTTGCCCGAAGCGATCCGACGCAATGCAGTCAAATGCGCGCCGCAGCCGAGCTTTTCGCCAAGATCGTGGGCGAGGCTGCGGACGTAGGTGCCTTTCGTGCAGCTCACCCGAAAGTAGGCAAACGGATCTTCGTATTCGCTGAAGCGATAGGTGTAGAGGTGAACGGGTCGAGCTTCGCGGTAAACTTCGACGCCTTTGCGGGCTAATTTGTAGAGTGGAACCCCACCGATCTTCTTGGCACTAACCATCGGGGGAATCTGCAATTGATCACCCAAGAAGGACTCGGTGGCTAGGTTCAGAGCTTCCAGCGTGAGTGGCGGAACGGGACGAGTTTCCACGAGTTCACCATCGGCATCATAGCTGTCAGTGGTTTCACCAAGGCGCATCGTGCCTTCGTAAATCTTGTCCGCCGCCATCAGCTTCTCGGAAAGCTTGGTTGCCTTACCCAGCACCAAGACCAGAAGGCCGGTGGCCATGGGATCAAGCGTGCCGCAGTGGCCGACTTTTTCGAGGCGAAAATGCCCCCGAACCTTGGCGACAACGTCATGTGACGTCCATTCCGCGGGCTTGTCGATGAGGAGGGCGCCATCGAGTGCGCCAAACGGTTCCTTCATTAAATGGGTTTACCGGCGAGTGCTCGTTTGATGGCTCCGAGCACCCGGCGTTGGGCCGAAAGCGGTGTGCCTTGAACGCGGGCGCCGGCGGCGGCTTTGTGGCCCCCACCGCCGTAAAGTGCCGCGATGGCGTTGACGTTTACCGCCTCGGTTTTGCTGCGCAGGCTGATGCGGGTCAGTTCCGGTTCGGATTCTTCAAAGACTACGGCGATCTGCACCCCTTCAATGGCCCGGATGTGGTCAATCAAGCCTTCGCTCTCTTCAACGGCGGCGCCGGCTCGGCTATAGTTGACTTTTTTCAGCCAGAAATAAGCGGTCTTGCCGTCGTGTGTCAGGCGGAAAGTGCTATAGACATGCCGCAACAGGCGCACTCGGGTCAGCGGGAAGCTTTGGTAAATTTCTTGGCAGATGTGCCCGAGATCAGCCCCTCGTTCGACCAAGGCGGCCGCCGTATGCAACGTTTCAGGGACGACCGAAGGGTATTGAAAACTACCGGTGTCGGTGCTGATGGCGGCGAAAAGGCAGTCCGCCATGGGCTGGGTGATCTTCCAGCCGGCCCATGCGCACAAGTCAAAGATTAGCTCGCCCGTGCTCGGTTCGCGCGGCGAAACCCAGTTCACATCGCCATATCGGGTGTTGCTCGCATGATGGTCGATGTTGATGAGGTGGGCTCGGTCCTCAATGTGACCGGCGACCTTGCCCAGTCGTTCGGCGCTGGCGCAATCCGTGGCGATGACGAGGTCAAACTTCTGACCTGAGCGAGAGCGGGCCAAGCGGCGTTTCGGATCAAGGAACCGAAGTTTGTCCGGCACAGGGTCCTGATTCCAGAGCGTAACTTCCTTACCGGCCCCTTCGAGCGCGAGGCCAAGACCCACTTGCGAACCAATGCAATCGCCGTCGGGACGGACATGGCCGACGATGCAGATCGTGCGCGCCGAATCAATGAGTTCGAGGATGCGCTCGACGGTCTTGGGAACGGGTTTCATTCGCAAGCAGGAGAGACCCCGATTCAGGCGCCGGGAGCCGTAGGTGGCGCCGGGGGCGGGGGCGTAAGTTCGTCAAGGAGGGCGATGACTCGGTTGCCCTGCTCAATTGAGTCGTCGATTTGAAAACGAAGTTCCGGCGTGAACTTGAGCCGGACTGCCCCGCCAACCATGGACTGGATCATTTTGGCTTTTTCGGCGACCCGCTCGGGAGCCAGCTTGCGCTGGGCTACCGTGCCTACGAAGCCCAAGAAAACGATACCCGAGCGCAGATCGCGGGACACGCCGACATCGTTGACGGTCAGTAACCCGGTCTCCTCGATGCGAAACTCGCGCCGAATGACTTCAGAGAGTTCCTGTTTGAGCAGTTCCTTGACTCTGGAGATGCGGCGATTAGGAGCAGTTTCAGGCAGCATAAATCGTGTCAGTGAATGACGGTAAAACCGACCGCTCAGAGCTTCTGAGCAATCTTTTCCACCGTGTAACACTCAACTATATCGCCCTCAGTGTAATCGTCGAATCCTTCCAGACGGAGGCCGCACTCCATGCCGGAACGCACCTCATTGACCTCATCCTGAAAGCGTTTGAGCGTAAGCGAGACGCCTTCGTAGATGACGTTGGTCCGCCGGCGAATGCGCATCTTGCCCCGCAAGATTTTGCCGTTAACGACATAGCAGCCGGCAACTTTTCCACCTTTTGAAAGGTCAAAGACCTTCCTCACTTCAGCCTGCCCGACAACCACTTCCTTGAGCAGGGGATCAAGCAGGCCAGCCATTGCCTCCTTAACGTGATCAATCAGTTCGTAGATAATTGCGTAAAGCTTGATCTGAACACCTTCGCGTTTGGCAGCTTCGGCTGCACTGTTGTCGACGCGGGTGTGGAACCCAAGGATCACGGCGTTGGCCGAGGCGGCCAACATGACGTCATCAACAGTGATGGCGCCAACTGAGTCGCGGATGATTTCGAGCGAGATTTTGTCAGAGGCGATTTTGCGCAGGGCTTCACAGATGGCCTCAACCGAACCTTGGGTATCGGCTTTGACAATGATCTTGAGGACCTTGGCCGTGGCGTCGCGGATGCCGCCAAAGATGTCTTCGAGCGACATGCGCTTAGGTCGCACGCCTTCGAGTTCAGCCTTCTTGCGCGCTTCAAACCGTTCTTCGGTCAGCGCACGGGCCGCTTTTTCATTATCAATGGCACTGAACTCGGAGCCAGCTTCGGGCACTCCGTTGAGTCCCAGCACGCGAACTGCGACCGAAGGAATCGCTTCCTTCAGGCGATCACCTTCTTCGTTCATCATGGCCCGAACGCGGCCATAGAATTCACCACAGATAATCACGTCACTGACTCGCAGTGTGCCTTTGCGCACCAGCACGGTGGCGACAGGACCACCGGCTTCGACGCCGGATTCGATCACGTTACCCTTAGCCTTGCGGTTGGGGTTGGCTTTGAGTTCAAGCAGTTCGGCTTGTAGAAGAATCGAATCGATCAGTTTGTCGATTCCCTGCTTGGTGTGGGCCGAACAATCCACATAGATGGTATCACCACCCCAATCGTCAGGGATCAGGCCCTTATCCTGCAATTGCTGACGAACCTTCATCGGATTCGCGTTCGGATGATCGCACTTATTGACGGCGACGATGATCGGCACTTTGGCGACTTTGGCGTGCGCCAAGGCCTCAAGGGTTTGCGGCATTACACCGTCTGTGGCGGCCACCACCAGCACGACAATGTCGGTGACATTGGCTCCGCGAGCCCGCATCGCCGAAAAGGCGGCGTGGCCGGGCGTGTCGAGAAACGTGAGTTGTTGTAGCAATCCGGTAATCGGATGCGGATAGGAGATCGTGTAAGCGCCGATGTGCTGGGTGATGCCGCCGGCTTCACCGGCGACGACATTGGCCTTACGGACTACGTCAAGCAGGGAGGTTTTGCCGTGGTCGACATGGCCCATGATCGTGATGACCGGTGCGCGTGGCCGGAGGTCCTCAAGCTTGTCGTCCTGATCCAGTTCGAGTTTTTGCTCGCGCGGCTGGATGTTGACCTGATGCGCCTCAAGATTCCGTCGTTCAGTGTCAAACCGGATATTGTTCTTGGCGCATAGTTTCTGAGCCAGTTCCGGATCAATCGTCTGATTGACGGTTACAAACGCCCCCATCGACATCAGGTCGGCAATGATCTGAAACGGTTTGCGCCCCATCTTTTCCGCGAGCTCGCGGACGACGATGGGCGGTTTCATGATGATCGTCTGCGCGTCTGCTGAAAATATCTGCTTTGGCGGCAACGGTTTGGCGGGAGCTTGAGGAGCCCCCGACGGAAACCGTTGGAACTGTCCGGGACGTTGGAACTGTCCAGGACGCTGGAACTGTCCGGGGCGTTGACCTGGGGCGGGGCGTTGGCCAGGGAACGGAGGTCTCTGGCCTGGAAACGGAGGTCTCTGGCCGGGGCCGACGGGGCCGCGCCGGTCCATCGGTTGCGCCGGTCCACGACTACGATCATCGCGTGCCGGGGGAGGCGGTGGCGTCGGCCTAACCGGTGGGGGCGTGGGGCCACCGGCGCGACCTTCGTAGCGGTTGCCGAGGTTGATTCGGCCTACAAGTTGGCCGAGCTGGGTCTTCGGGGGGGCAACTGGAGCCGGCGGTTCGACTGGGGCAGCAGGCGGGGCTGGTGGCGGCGTAATTGAGACGACCGGGGGCGGTGGAACTTCGCTGGGGGCGGCGACGGTCACTGCTGGAATGTGGACGGGAGGGGTAGGCTCTGCGGGCGCCGGCTGTGGATGACTAGCGACATATTCGCTTAGCGGCGCGACTTCCATCCGAGCGGGTTCGGCGACTCTCGGCGGTTCAGGTATTGCTTCCGCAGCGGGCGGTTCGGGCTCCGGGGCAGGCGGCGGTGGGATGATCGGCGGGACGATAATAACGGGGCGATCATCAACCTGCGGCGCGATTTCAACGGGCGCCGCATCGGTGGCGGAGACCGGGAAGCTGGCAGGGCTGGCGGCGGGACCTCGGGCTGCGGGGAGCATCTGCTCCTTGAGGTATTCTGCGGTGATTTTATCGAGGGAACTCGACGGAACTTTGGCGGCGGAAATGCCCAGTTGCTTGGCCTTGGCGAGCACCTGCTTGCTCTCCAGGTTTAGTTCCTTGGCGATTTCGTAAATACGAACGGGCATATTTTAAAACTCTGCAAATTCAACCGCCCAAACTCAGCTTTTCAGGCCAATTGGGCGGGTGGTTTCTGGTGAAACCGACATGGGCCAAATTTATTCAACTGGAACGGAGCTATTCAAACCCTCGGCTCCAGCTTGGCGGCGAACCATTTCGCCGCGGACTGCTTCAAAAATTGTTCTGGCGGCATCACCGATGCCGGGCATGGCTGCCAAATCCGCCACTTCGGCGTCCATCAGGTCATCCACACTGTGGAAACCCATGTTGACGAGCACTCGGGCGTGTTCCTCGGTGATCCCTGGAATGCAGGCGAGCTCATGCACGGCATGATGCACTTTGGCCTCAAATCCGGACACTTCCGCTTCTGCTTCGATGTCGATTTGCCAACCCGTTAGGCGGGAAGCGAGGCGGGCGTTTTGTCCGCGTTTACCTACGGCCAGCGGCAATTGGTCAGGTGTGGTGGTGACTAGGATGCGCTTGGCGCTTTCGTCCACCCGGAAGGCCTTAACCCGGGCAGGATCCAAGGCCTTGGCGACATAGGCTTTGATGTCAGAGGACCAAGGTATGATGTCGACTTTTTCATTGTTCAGTTCGCGAACAATGTTCTTAACGCGCTGGCCGCGAAGGCCCACACAAGCGCCGACCGGATCAACCTTGGGGTCCCGCGAAAACACAGCCATTTTGGTGCGAAAGCCAGGCTCACGGGCAATGGATTTGACCTCAATCGTGCCATCGTTGAGTTCGGCGACTTCCAAACGAAATAGTTTTAGCACGAACTGGGGATCCGCCCGGGTGAGCAAGATCTCAGGACCGTGAATCGTCTGAATGACGTCCTTCACGAAGCAGCGAATGCGTTCCCCGATTTGGTATTCTTCGGTTGGAACCCGTTCGCGGTTGGGAAGCACAGCCTCAAATTTGCCTAAATCCAACACCACATCGGATTTTTCAAAGCGGCGCACAGTGCCGTTAACGATGTCGCCCACACGGTCTTTGAATTCGTCATAAAGCATTGCCTTCTCGGCCTTGCGCAACTGCGACATGAGGGCCTGCTTGGCGTATTGGGCAGCGATTCGGCCGAAGCCGGCCGGGGTGACCTCTACTTCGACTTCATCGCCTACCTTGGCCTCGGAAAAGCCTTTGCGGCGGGCATCAAAAGGAGTGAGCTGATCATGCTTGGAAACGACGCGATCGGTGACCATGAGCCTAGCCCAAGCACTGATATCGCCAGATTTGGAGTCGATGTTCACCCGCAGTTCGCGGGCTGGACCGACGGCCTTCTTGGCAGCAGCCATCAGGGCATCCTGAACAGCCGTGAGGAGAACATCTTTACTGATGCCCTTTTCCTTCTCCCAATACTCGAGTGTTGCCAATAGTTCGGCGTTCATAGCGTCAACAGGGACGATCTCACTGGGGTAACAAAAAAGTCGGTTGGGAAACCGACTTCATCAAGGCGCTAATCGCCGGCCAGTAAGACGTTTACTGGTTGGACCCTAAGTTTGACAGTGGAGAAGCGTCAAGTTCGGGTTTCGATTACACTCATTCATGGTGGCTACGCAATCCGGCTCCGGGCGAAAAAAAGTCAGCCCAAGCGGGGAAAAAATGCCCGGGCCGCTGCGTTGGTAGTTTCGCTTAATTCGGTGGTGGAGCAGCCGCGTAGCTCGGCCACAAAGGTCGCGAGTTCGTGAATATATGCAGGTTCACACCGCCGGCCCCGGTGGGGCACAGGCGCGAGGAAGGGGCAGTCGGTTTCCAACATGAAGCTGCCGCCGGGGGTTGCGGCGAGGGATTCGCGGACGCTGGTGGCGTTCTTAAATGTGGCGATTCCGGTGAAGCTCACCAGCGAGCCTAAGGCGAGCACCTGCCGCATTTCGGTGGGCGTGCCCACAAAACAGTGAAACACGCTGCGAACCCGGTCCGCGTGTGGCGTCAACGCGGCGAGCGTGTCGGCAAACGACTCCCGTGTGTGGATTACGAGGTTCAAGCCTAATTCGGCGGCCACCTCGATCTGTTGGTTGAGGACTTGGAGTTGCTTGGCCTTGAGCCGTTCGTCGTCGGCCGTTGCCCCTCCGTTTTTGGAGGGCAGCCGAAAATAGTCCAAGCCGCATTCGCCAATCGCCACGACCTTGGGGTGGCGCGCGAGCTCCCGGAGCGGGGCCCGAAAATCGTCGGGCGCTTCTTCCGCGTGGCCGGGGTGCCACCCGACGGCGGCGTAAACCCCGCTGAAACGTTCGGCCACCGCCACCGCCCGTTGACTGGACTCGAGATCGGTCCCGATGGAAATAATGTGTTCAATGCCCGCGTCGTGGGCGCGCTGGACCACTTGCGGAAGGTCGGCCGCGAACTCGGGAAAATCCAAGTGGGCGTGGGTGTCGAAGAAAACAGCCATCGTGGCGGTCAATGTGACCGACGGAGGCCGACGTGCAACGCGCCGCGCCAATTCGCTTTCTGGCACTCACGGCTTTCCTTCACCTGCTCCACCCGTAGGCTCTCCCCATGTCGTCTTTTCTAAAACCGGAAGTCATTTGCACCCATGAGAGTGATCTCGATGGCTTGGTCGCCGGGGTCTTGCTGCGGCGCCTTGCCCGGGCGCTCCATGGGGTGGAAGTTCCGTTGCAGGCTTGGAATTATCAGGGGTGGAAAAACCGGCAGATGAGTGAACGCTCAGCGTGGGTCACCGACTTTACATTTGAAACGCGCCTGGATCGTCCTGAGTGGGTGGTGATCGACCACCACTCCACTGCGGTGCAGGCGCAAAAGGCCCGGCTGATCCACGACTCGCACAAGTCGGCGTCGCTGCTTTGCTATGAACTGTGCTGTCAGCAGGGGCTCCAAACTCCGGCCTTTGACCGCCTAGTGGAACTGACCAACATCGGCGACCTATGGTTGCGGGACCGGGCCGACTTCGAATTGGCCTGCGACTACGCCAACTTGGTTAAGACCTATGGTTTTTGGCAGCTCCACGATCTGCTGGGCGGTGAGCTTGAACGGCTGCTGGAGCATCCGCTCCTCGAGGTAATGGCCGTAAAGCGGCGGGTGGAAGATCCGCTGGGCTTCGAATGGAGTCGGGTGCATGTCGAAGCGGTGACAGAAGAGGTCGGGGTCGTGCGCACGACGATTGGCAATACCAACCTGATCGTGCACCAATTGCTGGACCGGGGAGCCACCCCCTTCAAGGTGCTCGCAACCCTGTTTCCCAAGGCGAATCGCACGATCGTGGTGAGCTTCAGAAGCCAGCACGGCGAAGCCTTGGGTGTGGCTGCCAAGCTGCAAGGTGGGGGCCATCCGAACGCTGCCGGCACCACGCTGCCGAAGAGTGTTCAGGATCAGGAATCGGCCCTCATTTACCTGCGCCAGACGCTGGCCCCGGCGACTCTTTCAGGCGGTGGACTCAATCATCCCTTTGCTGGGCTCAAGCTCTGAGGCCGCCGAATCCAACTCGTCAACGGTCACTTTTTCACCCCACACTCAGGCCATGGCCTCGCCCTATTCGACCCGTTATTACGAAGGCTTGAAGGAAGACTCCGCCGCCTCCGCACGCGTGGCGGTTCCGCTTATCCTCAGGCTCCTGCCGGTGAAATCGGTGGTCGACGTCGGCTGCGGTTCGGGCACGTGGGCAAAGGAGTATCTGGCCGCCGGTTGCGAGGTGCTCGGCCTTGACGGGCAGGTGGTGCAGCCCAGTCAGTTGTTGATCCCGGCTGGGCAATTCCAGCGGGCGAACTTGGCGGAACCGCTGCGGCTGGAGCGGCGGTTTGAACTCGTGAATTGCCTGGAGGTGGCAGAGCACCTAGCGCCAGCCCGGGCGGAGAGTTTCGTGGCGGACTTGTGCGGACTGGGTGACGTGGTGGTGTTTTCCGCCGCGGTGCCGGGCCAGGGGGGCACTCACCATGTGAACGAGCAATGGCAGAGTTATTGGGTGGAGCGTTTCCAAGCCCAGGGATTTGTCGCCCTTGATTGCCTGCGGCATCAATTGTGGGGCAACGAACAGGTCGCTTGGTGGTATCGGCAGAATCTTTTGGTATTCATTCGCGCAACGCGGGTGGCGGAATTTCCAGAAGCGGTGTCGGCCCAGCGCCAGTGGCCCGTCGATTTGGTGCATCCGCGGGCGTATCTGGTCGCGACCGTGCCGCGTGAAATGTCGCCGCGGATGGCCGTCGAAGTGCTCAAGGCGCTTCCTTATTTTCCGGCCAAAGTTGCGGCCCACTTCGGGCGCTGAGGTTATTCCGGCAGCGGAGCGCTGATCAGTTCATGGATGGCCGACAACAGCTCTGGCGCGGCGATGGGCTTGCTGAGGACCGGGGGGAGGCCCAGCCGACGGAGTTCCGTGATCTTGGGCGCAAGCGTCGCGTCGTTTGACAGTCCGCTGAAGGCGAGGATGCGCAGGTTTGGAGCCAGCTTGCGCAAGCTGCGGACCAATGCCACCCCGTCCATGTAGGGCATCATCACGTCGGTCAGCACCAAGTCGATCTTGCCGCGATGCTGAGCGACGAGGGCCACCGCTTCCGTCCCGTCACTGGCGGTCAGCACCCGGTAGCCGTAGCGAGACAAGATCTCGGAAGCGATGTCGCGGATGCCCGCTTCGTCATCCACCACCAGCACGGTCTCGCCATTACCGCGGGGCGGGGCGGGGCGGGGCGACGGGGTGAACTGTCCATCCCGGAAACACATCGGGAGATACACCTGAAACTCCGTCCCTTTGCCCAACTCGCTCACCACTCGAAAGTAGCCGTTGTGGCTCTTCACAATGCCAAGGGCGGTCGGTAGGCCGAGCCCGGTTCCCTGATTGGTTTCCTTGGTGGTGAAGAAGGGTTCAAACAACCGGATTAGGTTTTGGGGCGGAATGCCGCCACCGGTATCCGTCACCGACAGCAGCACATATTCTCCGGGCGGAATGGTTCCGTTGACGGCCTCAAGCGGCGCCGTCAGTTGGCGGTTGAAAGCCCCCAACGTGAGTCGGCCGCCGTCGGGCATCGCGTCGCGGCCATTGACGGCGAGGTTGAGCAACACCTGATGAATCTGAGTGGGGTCGCCTTCGACGTTGGCGACTTCCAAGTCGGTGCGGATATGCACTTCGATGTCCTTGGGGAAGGTCTCCTTGGCCACACGCACGATGTCCTTCACCAAGTGCTTGCTCTGGAGCGGAATCCGTTCGCCCTTCACGCCGCGGGCAAAGGTCAGGACTTGGCGCACGATGTCGGCGCCGCGCCGGGCGGACAATTCCACCGTGTGCAGGATTTCCGTCGTGTCCTCGTCCGGGTGCATCGAGCGCAGCAGTTCGATGGAGAGGAGCACCGGGGCGAGCACGTTATTCAAGTCATGGGCGATGCCACTGGCCAGCAGGCCGATGCCTTCCATCCGTTGGGCTCGCAGATACTGCAACTCCACCTGCTTGCGGGCGGAAATGTCCTGCTTGATGGCGATGAAGTTGGCGATGGACCCATCCGCGCCCCGGACCGGGGTGATGCTCATCTCTTCATGGTAAAAACTGCCATCCTTGCGGCGGTTGACGAGTTCCCCGCGCCAGACGTGGCCGGAAGTGATCGTCTGCCATAAGTTGTGGTAGAATTCCGCATCCTGCTCACCCGACCGTAACAGGCGCGTGCTCTTCCCGGCGAGTTCCTCCGAGGTGTAGCCAGTTAGCTGACTGAAAGCCGGATTAGCCCACAGAATCAGTCCGGCGCGATCGGTGATGACCAGTCCGCTGGCCGCGGCGTTGAGCGCGGTCTCTTGTAGGCGCAGGCGATCACTGGCCGCATCCATGTCGGTGACATCGATGAAGGTCCCGATCAACCCACCCAGCGAGCCTTGGCCCTGCTGAAAAGCCGCCCGATGAAAGATCACCGTTCGGTCCTCGTTGGCCGCATTGCGCACCTGCCCCCGATGGATCTGCAGGCCCTGCTGCTGGAGGAGCAATTCCTCATCCCGACGCTGGTATTCGAACGCCATGTCCGGGGTAAATACGTCGGCAACGGTTTTGCCCAAGAGTTGTTCCCGAGACACCCCGAGAAAATCGGACAGCGCCCGGTTGCATTCCAGATAGCGGCCGGCCGTGTCCTTGACGAAAATCGGCAGCGGCACCGAATCGATCAATTGCTGCCGGAACGTCGCTTGAGCCTCCAAGCGTTGATCCGCCGCCTTGCGCTGCGAAATATCGGTGATCCGAAACAGTTGCAGGTCCGTCCCCCGAAGTTGCATCTGCCGACCGGCGACGTGGCCCCAGAACACGCTTCCGGCCAGCGACCGGTATTCAAAGTCACCTTCGTAACCCGCGCCTCCGGCAATCTGGCGGCGGAGCTCCACGGCCGCCTCCGGCGTCCGTGGGTTCTTGGCGAGCAGGCGACCTTCGGTGCCGATCAAGCGCTCCGGACTCCCCGCCTCAAACAGAGACACCGCTTGGGCGTTGCAATCAACAATCTGTCCCGAGTTGGCTTCCACCAAGAGCAGAGCATCCAGTGAATGGTCAAAGACGGCGGCGAATTTCGCCTCGTTCTCCAAGGCCAGCGCCAACGCCCGGTCGCGCAGGGCGTTGAAGCGCTGCTCGGTCAGATAAGCGCGAAATGGCCCGGCCAAATGCTGGCAGATGCGTTCCAGTTGCTCCCCAGCCGACTGCGTAAAACCGGCGGTCCCTGGCGCCAGCCAGATCCGGCCCAACACTTCGCCGCCGAGGGTGATCGGAGCCGCAATTTGGCCGGCGACGGGCTCCAGCGCCGTGGGGAAATCCTTGGGCCCCGGAATAATCTGAGCCGCCGCGGTCGGGGCTTCACCCCAGCGGGCTTGCCATTCCGCCTTGGGCCACAGTCGGGGCCCGTCTTGATCGCCCGCCGCCGGGAGCGCGAGAGCGCCGTCGACCTCGATGAAACCCACGACGGCGGCCGTGGCCCCGAATTCCGACGCCAGCGTGGCCTGCAACTGGCCGAACAGCCGTCTGGGGTCGGTCACCGTGAGGAAGGGCTGCGCGAGGCGGTTGAACAGTTCCAATTCATTGCGGGAGTCCTCGATCCGCCGCTGCTGCTCTTTTTCGCGGCTGACGTCGCGCCATTCGACCATCAGGCCGTCACCCAGTTTGACCGCCAAGACGTGCAGCCACGCGTTGATCCGGTCGCCCTCGAAGTGGTGCACAAATTCCGCGGAGTGGCCGGTTTCGATGACCTCGGCATAGCGACTCCAAATCCCGGCCGTCACTTGGGCGGGTAATTCAGCGCGGAGAGTTTGCCCGATCAGCT
>CAIJLV010000039.1 GCA_903821635.1 uncultured Verrucomicrobiota bacterium
GGCGCTTGTGGCCACCACCCCGGGCACGAACCGTGACCCGGCCATAGCTATTTCTCCCGCCAGTTCCCTTTTTAGAGAACGTAAGAGACTTCTCTGGACGACTTTTCGTTATATCCGAAAAGTCCTGCACGGTCGTATACCGTTGGGACGGCGTTAATGGTCTAAACGTCTTCACAAATGCTTATTTTTGAAACACAGAGCCGACCTCAAGTGCCTTCGCTATCACTCCCGATCTACAAAATTTCGGTTATCAGCGAGCACTGCCGCTTTGCTCAACGCGCAAAACGGAGCATTAAATTTAATCCGCCTGAGTTTGCGTGCAATGCTTTTTTTGATATTTCGACGGCATTTTGACTTTTAAGGTCCTCAAACGGTCTGCGGCGATGGTCGATGTGCGGATGTGGCAAGCGATACTTCCTGCGCGCCATGATGAATTTGCCTGTTTTGCTGAGGTTCTTCTGTAGGTATTTGCCGTGATCTGGGGCCCTAGGTTCTCAGATTGCAGCCACTCGGCATCGGGGAATAGCCTGTAGAAATTGTTGCCCATACCGCTTTGTCAGGATTCTCGCGTCCAGCACCGCTATAATTCCACAGTCCTCTTTCGTCCGGATAAGTCGCCCCACTCCATGTCTGAATTTCAAGATTGCTTCGGGCAGACTGAATTCAAAAAAGGCATTTCCTCCGGCGGCTTCAATCTGTTCCAGCCTTGCTTCGACGAGTGGATGGTCGGGAACCGCAAACGGAAGACGGGTAATAATTACGTTACTTAACGCTTCCCCTGGAACATCCACGCCCATCCAGAATGAGTCAGTTCCGAAGAGCACTGAATCCACATTCTGCTTGAATTTCTCCAACATCACAGATCGCGGCATCCCAGTTCCTTGCACGTAGCATTCCAGCCCTTGGCGATCCCAAAAGGTCCCCATTTTTGAGGCGATTTGCTGCATTAAACGGGTGTTCGTGAATAGAACAAAGGCTTTGCCTTTAGTCTGTTCAATGAAGTGTCCGATCCAATGAACGAGCGCATCCTCATAGGCGGCCTCTCGTGGATCGGGCATTTTCGCAGCCACGAAAATTGTCATTTGTCGCTCGTAGTCGAATGGCGACCCCACCTGCAACTTTGCTGCAAGTTCACCGCCGACACGCTTCGCCACGTAGTTCAAAGGGGAGGTGACCGATTTTGCTCCCTCCCGCCTTCTTTCAGCTACGTCGGTTCGCTGGGTTCCTGATTCGGCAGCTTTGATCGCGAGCGTCGCGCTAGTCAGCACAACGCTGGTTTCTCGGCCAAACAGTCGGTTACGCAGGTAGTCTGCGACGTCAATGGGGGCCGCATGCAACGACAAGTTGCGTTGCGTGCGGCCGCCTCGTTCAACCCAATATACATGCTCTTCCGCTTCTTGCTTTAGAAATGTCAGGACCGCCAACCGCAGCTCCGCCAATCGGCGGTTGCATTCCAGCAACTCTTCGCCAGTGTCCTTATCATCCGTCATACCAACGAGTTCAGTAATCTGTTCCCGCAGGCGTTGGAGCGCGAGAGTCACCGTGTCCTCAACCATATCCGGGCGGCGAATTCGGAGCTCTTTCCAATGACGTTTCTCCGCTGTGGGTTTTCGAGGTGCTTTGGGCTCTTCCTCCCCTCCTCCACCCCGTGCCGCGCCTGTAACGCTCTGCGAGATTTGTTCACAGGCTTCTTCTACCCGTGCGAAAAAGTCATCGGTCTGCCGCAGCACGTCAGCGACCGCCTTCACTGAATCGCCTTTGCGAAGCACCGCGAGTAGCCCTTTCTCTGTTCGAGGATTCCACAATCGCTGTAAAGCGTAACGCACTCCCCCGCTGCTCACACTGACGCCTATATGCCGCGCCGCCACCTGCTCGACGGTGTGGGCCTCATCAAGGATTACGAAGTCGTTCTTGAACAAAACCCCCGATTCCTGTTCCTCGGCCACCCCGTTGAGCAAGGTAAAGAATAACGTGTGATTCAGCACCAAGACGTCGGCGCTCAGAATACGCTGCCGCGCCCGCTGAAAAAAGCAGGTATGCCCACCTTTGCCCAAATCGCTCGCAAGGCCGCATTTTTTGGGCGTGCATAGGCCGCGTTCGGAGCAGACGTGTTCCCAGACCTTCGGGTCGGGTTCCTCTGCAAAATCACTCAGGGAGCCGTCTTTGGTCTGCTCTGCCCACTCCCATATTCGCTTCAATTCGTTAACTTCGGGTGACGTAAACAGCGAATCCGCCTGCTGCATTGCTTTGCGCAATCGGCGTGTGCAAAGGTAGTTCTGGCGGCCTTTCAGCATCGTGTATTCAAATGCCACTGGCAGCACCCGGGCCAATAGCGGTAAATCCTTGTCCACCAACTGCTCCTGCAGGTTGATCGTGTGGGTCGATATGATCGCCTTCTTCTTTTGGGCCACCGCATAAAGGATAGCCGGCACCAGATACGCAAAGCTCTTGCCGACGCCCGTGCCGGCTTCGACGAGCAGGTTCTTTTGGTTGACCAACGATTGCGCCACCGCGACCGCCATCTCTTGTTGTTGGGGCCTATATTCAAAGTTCTTCGCCTGCGAAAACACCCCGGTTGGCGAAAAAATCTCCGCCACCTGCTGCACCAAGTCCGCTGCGGAGGAAGCCGAGTCTTCGGCCAGTGAAATCATTGCGTGATTGAACAAGGAACCTCCCCGGCACGCAAATCGCACGGTTAACTCTCTGCGGATCAAGACCCGATCCACTTTGAACTTTAATCCCTCCCCCCTGAGCTTCGACTCTCTGAACGTGAGCCAACCCCTACGCATCCAAGATATGACCGCCGCCGACCGGCCGCGGGAACGCCTCGCCGCACGAGGGGCGGAGTCACTCAACACTGCAGAATTGCTAGCAATTCTCCTGCGCACTGGTCTAAAAGGCGCTTCAGCCGTGGAAATCGGCCACCAAATCGTCGCCAAGCTCGGCTCGCTCGAGGCACTCGCTCGTGCCCCACTCGAAGATTTGCTCTCCGTAAAAGGGGTCGGTAGGGACAAAGCCGTCACGCTCAAGGCCGCCTTTGAACTGGCAGTTCGGCTGGCCGACGAGAAGCGTCGTGAATCACCCGTGCTCGACACCCCAGCCCAACTGGCGGCGTTGTTGCGCGATGAACTTTCCCTCCGAGATACCGAACACTTCGTAGTCGTGCTTTTAAATACTCGTAAACGCCTGATCCGGGTCGAAAAAATCGGCCGCGGCCTGCTGGACCAAGTGTTGGTTCATGCTCGGGAAGTGTTTCGACCGGCGATTGCCGCGAATGCCCATTCGCTGGTGCTAGCCCACAACCATCCCGGCGGCGACCCTACCCCAAGTGAAGCCGATATCCGCGTCACTCGCGACCTGATCCGCGCCGGCCAACTACTCAAACTCGAAGTGCTCGACCACCTCATCATTGGTCGTTCCAGCGAAGCCCGCCCTCGCGACTACTGCTCCCTCCGCGAACTCGGCTACTTTCACTCCTGATCACTTCCATGGCCTTCCTCCTCCCCTTCCTTTTTATCGTGGGTTGCCTCACGCTCTTATCGGTGATGCGTCATTGGCTTCGCCTGCAGAACGTTAGCGGCCGCACCCAAGGAGCCTTCAGCCTGTTCATCCTACTCGGAGCTCTACTTGGAGTTGGGCTTTCCCTGAAATTCGAATACCCACTCGGTGAAGACAAACGTGTCACCGGAGCCCCCCTGCCCGTAATCCTGCAGAAGCTGGAAGCTAACCGCTGGAACGCGTTTCCGCCCCCACGCCCCATCTTGGCCGCGCTAGTGGTCGCCAATTCCGCAATCACCGCCACCGTTATCGCCGGCCCACTTTTCCTCTTACTGTCCCTTCGCCGCAGTCCTCGCCCCCCTGCCCCATGATTCATCCCACCGCCCTAGTTCATCCCACCGCCCAACTGGCCGAGTCCTGCTCAGTCGGACCCTACGTCATCATCGATGCCCACGTCACCCTCGGGCCCGGTTGCTTGGTGGGACCTCACGTTCATTTGACTGGCCATACGACCATCGGTGCCCGCAACCGGTTCCACACTGGCTGCGTCATCGGTGACGCGCCCCAAGACCTCAAATACTCGGGGCAACCCACCCGCCTCGTTGTCGGCGACGACAATCTCTTTCGCGAGCACGTCACGCTACACCGCTCCAACCGGCTGGACGAAGACACCGTCATCGGCAATGGCAACCTGTTCATGGCCGGGAGCCACGTGGGCCACAACTGCCAACTCGGCCACCAAAACGTCATCGCCAACGGCGCTTTGCTAGCCGGGCATGTCGTTGTCGCCGACCGGGTCTTTATCTCTGGAAACTGCCTCGTGCATCAATTCTGCCGCATCGGCCGCTTGGCCATGATGCAAGGCGGTTCAGGAGCTTCAAAAGATCTGCCCCCTTTTTGCATCTCCCGGGATCTAAACCGGCTATGTGGACTTAACATCGTGGGCCTGCGCCGGGCTGGCTTCAGCAACCCAGACCGGTTAGCCCTCAAACAGGCCTACAATCGCCTGTTCCACTCTCACGACCGCCTCGCGGTAGCGGTGGCGGCGGTGCAAGCCGAGTTCGCCTCCAACGCCGCCGTTCAAGAGCTCGCGGCTTTCGTCGCGACCAGTCGGCGAGGGGTTTGCACTAGTGTCGGACGACGACGAGCCCATCTAGCCGAGGAATAATTTCAAACGGGCTCCCCGAAACAAAACACACCGGCATGGCCAAGCGGCGCCAACGCCCCCTTGCGACCACCGGTTGGCCCCTAATACCGCGCAGCGAGGTGAGGCCAGACCACGACCCAATCGGCGGGCCGGTCATCCTTTACCTAGACCGCTGATCGAACCGTGTGTTTAAGGAATAGTGGAGGGCTTGGGGTTGGCCATGTTGGCCGGTGACTGGGTCCCGTTTGCGGCCCATGCCGAAGTGCCACACTATTTGACGCACCATGGTCAACAATCGGTGCCAACAACAACTACAGCAACTTCGCGATGCGCTCCTGGAACTGCACAAAACCCTCGTGGATTCAGAACGGGTGAGCTACGAACAGACGCTTGGCCCGATTTCGTCACCCACCCACTTCCTCAAGCTGCTCACCAGCGATCCGTGGTTCGCATGGCTACAGCCACTATCCCACCTCATCGTGACGATGGACGAAGCGTTGGAAGAAAAACAACCCCTAGCGGTGGAGGTCGCGAACGCTTTACAGAGTCAAACCCAGCGCCTTCTGGTCGCCTCGGAGACCGGAGATGGATTTCCTCGAAGCTACTTCGACGCCCTACAACGCGATCCGGATGTAGTTTTCGCCCACGCGAAGGCGGCGGAACTGTTTCGTCCCCGCAACCGGCCGACCTGACCACAATTGAGATCCTCCAGACCTTGGGGTGGTATGGTGGTATTCAAGCGGCCGGAGTTTGCCCACAGCCAGACTGTTTGAACGCCCCACTGGGCATTCTTCGCCCTCGGGTAGAGCGCCATGAGGTTGCTTCGATTTCTCGGAGAGAGCTGGAAGGGAGATCGAAACAACCTCATGGGTGCATTGGGGGAGATCAGCGTGGGAACGCCTTCAACGACGTCAGTTCGTGGGTCCGGTTACAGGGCTACGCCGCAACCCAGATGAGGTAAAGTTTTGACCGCTGATTCGCCGACTGAAACCTTCCGCCTCGAAACATGACTCCTAATCGCATTATTCCCGATATTCAGTGCTCGCTCCTTTGTGAAGACATTCGCCAGGAAGTCAGCGGCAACCTCATTCTCGTGGGCGTCATCAATGTGATCCGCGTGCCGCAGGTTCCGATCACGGCAGCCCGACTGCTCATCATGAACCGCTGGTGCGCTGGCGTCGGTCAGTTTACCGAGACCATCCGAGTCATCGCTCCAGATGGCACTGTGATCCGTAAGAATTCTTCGAAGTTCCAGCTCGGCGACCCCACCCAAGTGGCGGTGCTGGCAAACGTGTTTGGCAACCTAGAGTTCCCCGCCGCGGGCGTATACCAGGTCGAAGTTCTGGTCGATGAGGTCATGAAGCTACGGTATCCGGTGCCCGTAATGGTCGTCCAACAACCTGCCCCGGGCGGCGCGCCCACGGTTTGAACCACACTCCAAATTAAATCGTGAAGCCGACCGGTGACGAAAGTCCCAGTCGGCTTCATGCTTTTGAAGGACGCGGTCGCCGCAGCCCCATTTTCAATCAAGTGCCGGACGCCAAGACAAACCCGACAAATCCCTCCCGAATGGCTCGCCTGAGTGCGTGGGTGGGACCGTGGCAACCATTCACCGGGAGCGGAATAGCTAGTTTCGCCTCCGCGTCCTACAGTAGACTAGTTCTGTTTCAGGGCTGCTTTGCCTTAGTTGGGGCGGCTTCGCTGATATTGTCACTTCGTTTGGCTTGGGTTCCACCCATCGAAGACGCACTGCTTCAATTACCCGAAAATAACGCACACATCCGGGCGGGCCAACTCACGTGGCCGACCACCAACAGCGTTTTGCTTGGTGAACGCCCCCAGTTGGCCATTGGCGTTACGCCCACCGGCGGCGCGTCATTGGGACAAGGAAGCGATGTTCAATTTGACTTCCAGCCAAACACTTTGCGGGTGCGAGGCCTGTTGGGTTTCACTGACCTAGCCTATCCGCCGGAACTCGACCTTCCTCTCAGTCGCACTGGCGGACGGGCCGCTTGGGACGCTTGGCGATCGCCGTTGTTAGTTGCAATTGGAATTCTGACGGTCGCCACACAGTTCGTCGCTTGGACCCTGATCTCTTTAATTTACACGTTGCCCGTTTGGGGACTTACATTGGTGTCTAGGCGTTCACCGGGCGTGGTGGGAACTTGGAAGCTCTGTGGCGCTGGTTTGCTTCCGGCTACTTGGATTCTGTTCGCCACGCTGCTGCTTTACTCGAAGCGCGTAATCCCACCTATTGGACTAGGAATCGGGGCCGTCATCTTCCTCCTCACCAGCTGGGGGGGGATTGGGGGGGCGGTTATTAAACTTTCCGTGATTCAACCGCCAACAAGTAGCGAACTACTAGTCGGTCATGCGAAAAAGCCTACTCGCAGTCGAAAATTAGTGCCCAAAAAAAACCCCTTTACCAACGGCACTGAAAGTTGAGTCACGTTGACGATAGGATGTAATATAGCCAAACGAAAAGGCCGCCGAAA
>CAIJLV010000040.1 GCA_903821635.1 uncultured Verrucomicrobiota bacterium
GCCCTCGCCCGCAGAGCCAACCCCAACCGCACAGGCGGGGGCGCCTGTGCCACTGGCCACAGGCGAGGGCACCTGTGCAACCTCGTGATCCACCCGGATGAACCACTGGTCCACGGCCCGGAAGATGATCGGCGTCTTCGAGCGCCAGCAGTGCGGGTAGCTGTGGGTGTAATCTTCCCGAAAGGCGAGCGCGTGCGTCTCCGTCAGCAGCGCCAGCACGGCGTCGTTGGCCTCGGAGCGGTTGTTTTTGGCGAGGACCGATTTGCCCACCAACGCTTCGGGTAACTGTTGTTCGCGGGGTAAGTCGTTGGTCGGCGCAAGGCGGCCCTCGTCGTCCACCGGACAATAGATCGGCAGGCCGACCCGGAGACCGAGTTGGTAGTCGTCGGCGCCGTGGCCGGGCGCAATGTGGACGAAGCCCGTGCCGGTGTCCGCCGTGACGAATTCGGCCGGGTAAAGCTTCCCGGTGCGCGCGCAGAACGGGTGTTCGTATTCGACCGTCGCCAGTTCTTCGCCGTAAAGCGTGCGGACGATCTGGTAGCTTTCCCAGCCGAGCTTCTGCGCGGTGGCGGATAGCAGGGCGTTGGCGACCACGTAGGTGCCGCCCTCGGCCATCACGAGCGAGTAGTGAAAGTTCGGGTTGAAGGCGACCGCGAGGTTCGCCGGGAGCGTCCACGGCGTGGTCGTCCAGATGAGCACGAAGGTGTTCGGTTCGCCCTTCAGCTTGAACTTCACATAGACCGATTGGCTGACGTGGTCGGCGTATTCCACCTCGGCCTCGGCCAGCGCGGTTTTGAAGGGGATGCTCCAATACACCGGCTTCTTGCCGCGGTAGACGAAGCCCTTTTCCACGAGGTCCGCGAACAGCCGCAACTCGTCGGCCTCGTAGGCCCGATCGAGCGTCAGGTAGGGGTGTTCCCAGTCGCCGAAGACGCCGAGGCGTTTGAACTGCTCGCGCTGGAGGTCGATGTATTTGCGCGCGTAGGCGTCGCAGGCAGAGCGGATCGTGGCGGCATCGGCGTCGGTCTTGCCGGCGGCGCGGAGTTCCTGGGTGACCTTCGACTCGATGGGCAGCCCGTGACAGTCCCAGCCCGGCACGTAGGGCGCGTCGAAGCCGCGGAGCGTCTTCGACTTCACGATGATGTCCTTGAGGATCTTGTTCAGCGCGGTGCCGACGTGGACGTCGCCGTTGGCGAAGGGTGGGCCGTCGTGGAGCACGAACTTGGGCGCGTCTTTTCGGGCCGCACGAATTTGGGCATAAATCCCGTCGGCCTCCCACTGGGCGAGGCGTTGGGGTTCGCGCTGCACGAGGTTCGCCTGCATGGGGAACTCCGTGCGCGGCAGGTTCAACGTGTTCTTGTAATCCGGCTTGTCGCTCATGAATCGGGCCTAAAGGAAGGCGAAGAAAACAGGTTTAAGCGCCGGGGCGCAAGACGGCGGGCGGAGTTGGGCGGATGAACCCGGCCGGTCGCCGCGGCCGATCGAGCGGTGAAGTTCCGGATGCTTGCACCCTCAACCGACTGGGCGAGCTTCCGAAGAGAAACTATGGACATCTACTCCCATCCCACCTTCGACATGGCGCTCCGGCAATTCGAGCTCGTGGCGGATTACCTGGCGATTCCCGAGGGTGAACGGGCTTGGATCAAGTATCCGAAGCGGGCCCTCACCGTGGCGTGTCCGGTGCGGATGGATGACGGTTCGACGCGGGTTTTTGCCGGTTACCGGGTGCAGCATCACTTTGCGCTGGGGCCGACCAAGGGCGGGCTTCGGTATCACCCCGAGGTCACCCTCGGCGAAGTCGCTGCCCTGGCGCTGTGGATGAGTTGGAAATGCGCGCTGGTGGGCCTGCCCTTCGGCGGGGCCAAGGGCGGTATCAGCGTGGATCCCGGCGCGCTTTCCCCCGGGGAATTGGAACGGTTAACCCGGCGCTACACCCAAGAATTAGCCGCCTTCATCGGGCCGCAAACCGACATTCCGGCGCCCGACGTGGGCACCAACGAGCAGACCATGGCGTGGATCATGGACACCTATTCCAGCTACGCCGGCCATCCGGTGCCCGCGGTGGTCACGGGCAAACCCGTGCATTTGGGTGGCTCCTTGGGCCGCCGGGAAGCGACCGGGCGCGGCGTGGCGTATCTGGCCGGCCGGGCGATGGACACGCTCGGTTTGGAAACCCCGGGCGCGACCGCCGTCGTGCAGGGCTTCGGCAATGTTGGCGCGGTCGCCGCCCAATCGCTGGTCAAACAAGGTTTTCACGTGATTGCGGTGAGCGACGTCCACGGTGGCCTGCACCACCCGCAGGGACTGGATTTGCGCAAACTGGAGGCGTGGTTCGCGCAGCATCGGACCTTGGTGGGTTTTCCTGAGGCCGAACCCATCAGCAACGCCGACCTGTTGACGCTGCCCTGTGCGGTGCTGGTGCCGGCCGCGATGGAACGCCAGATCACGGCGGAAAATGCCGGCAAACTGCGGTGCCGGGTGTTGGCGGAAGGCGCGAACGGCCCCACCACGCCCGAAGCCGACCTGATCTTGAACCAGCGCGGCGATGTGTTCGTGGTGCCCGACATCCTGTGCAACGCCGGCGGCGTGGTGGTGAGTTACTTCGAGTGGGTGCAGGATTTGCAGTCGTTCTTCTGGTCCGAGGGCGAAGTGATGGACAAGTTGTTCCGCAGCCTGGAAAGCGCGTTTCAAAACACGCTGAGCCTCGCCCGCAAACAACACCTACCCCTGCGCACGGCAGCCCTCAGCCTAGGCATCAAGCGGGTGTGGGAAGCCAAGAAGAGTCGCGGCCTGTTTCCGTAAGGGGAAGGAGGGTGGCGCCAGTTTCCCGACGCAGTGTTTGAATCCCTCCGACCGCTGCGCTAAACCACACCCATGAAGCCGCTTTCGTTTGTCTTTGCCGCCACCCTCGCCACGACGGTTTCCTTGTCGGCGGCGGTTGATTTCAACCAAGCCGTGCTGCCGATTTTGCAGGAGCGCTGCCTCGAATGCCACGGCCCGGAGAAGCAGAAGGGTAAACTGCGACTTGATTCCAAGGCCGACGCCTTCAAAGGCGGCAAGAGTGGCAGCCCGTCGTTCAAGGCGGGCGACGTGGCGGCCAGCTTGGCGATTACGCGCGTGGCGTTGCCGAAAGCGGATGACGACCACATGCCGCCGGAAGGGGAGTCGCTCACCGAAGCGCAGCTCAAGCTGCTCAAGGATTGGGTGACCGAGGGCGCCAACTGGCCCGAGGGCCTGCTCATCGCCCCCGCCAAACCGGCGGCCCCGGCGATCAGTGCTCCAGGGTCGAGCCTGCCGGCCAAACCGGTGCCGCCGCTGCCGGAACTGCCCAAGGATTTCAAACCCGCCGCCGGTGAGGCCGCCGCCTTGGCCGCCCTCGTCAAGGCCGGTGCCGAAGCGCGGCCCATCGCGCAAAACCTGCCGTGGAAAGAGCTCAACCTGCGCCTGCTCGGCACAAACGTGACGGACAAGACGCTGGAGCCGCTCAAGGACGTGACCAGCTTGGTCGAGGTCCGCCTAGGCACCACGAAAGTCACGGATGCCGGGCTCGCGGCGCTGAAGAACTTGGCGCAACTCCAGACGCTGGGTTTGGAACTGACCGCGGTCACTGACGCCGGGCTCACGCAGCTCCAGGGATTGCAGAATCTGGTTTACCTAAACCTCTACGGCACCCAAGTCACCGACGC
>CAIJLV010000041.1 GCA_903821635.1 uncultured Verrucomicrobiota bacterium
AATTTACTGCACTCCGCCCATCCAGCGACGGACCGGCTTGTTCAGTAACAGCAGTCCTCCCCCGGCCACCCCGGCCACCGCGACGACCTGAAGCAACTTCCCAGACATGGCCGTCGTCGTGTCGCCAGTGACCTCGCCGGCGAACAGGCCCGCGATCAGGTTGCCGACCGAAGCCGCCAAGAACCAAATGCCCATCATCTGCCCGACCAATCGCGGCGGCGCGAGCTTGGTCACGGAACTCAGCCCGACCGGGCTGACGCAGAGCTCGCCGAGAACGTGCAGCAGGTAGGTTATCACCAGCCACGAAGGCCACACCAAACCACCGGCCGCCGCCCGCTTGGCCGCCAACGCCACCACGAGGAAGCCACCCGCGAGCAGCAGCAGCCCGAGTGACATCTTTACCGCCAGCGAAGGGTCGCGGCCACGCCGGCCCAAGGCCAGCCACAGCGCCGCTGCCGCGGGGGCGAACACGATGACAAAAATCGCCGGCAGCGCCTGAAACCAGCCGGTGGGAATCGTCCAGTTGAAGCTCGGCAGCAACCGTTGGGTGTGCCGTTCGGCGAACAGATTGAGCGACGAACCGGCCTGCTCGTAGCCCGCCCAGAACAAGGCCGCCGAGACGAACAACAGCACGATCACACCCAAACGCCCCCGCTCAGTGCGAGTCAGCCCCGCACCCAAGAAGGCCCAGAGAAAGTAAGCCCCGGCCAGCCCCACGAGCAGCACCGTGGTGTTTTGGGCGAGCCAGACGGGATTCACCTTCAACACCCCGGCAAATACGAGTCCGAGCCCCACCAAGGCCACCGCCAGCGCCGTCCCCACCAGCGCCCAGTCCCGCCGGGTTGCAAAACCGCCGTGGGCCGGCACGCCGCCGGTTTGGCCCAAGTGATGTCGCGTGAGCCGGAATTGGATGACTCCAAGCACCATGCCCACACCCGCGGCGGCAAAGCCATAATGCCAATTCCACTTCTCCCCGAGCGCCGAACAAAGGATCGGCCCCAGGGCCGCGCCCACGTTGATCCCCATGTAGAAAATCGTAAACCCGGCGTCGCGCCGGGCGCCGCCCTCTGGATAGAGCGCCCCGACAAGCGCACTGATGTTCGGTTTCAGCAGCCCGGTGCCGGCGATCACGACCAGCAACCCGGCGAAAAAGAACTGAATGACCGGCACCGCGAGCAGGAAGTGGCCGAGGGAAATCAGCAACCCCCCGATCCAGACCGCCCGTTGCGCCCCCAACAACCGGTCGGCCAACCACCCACCCGGCAACGCCGCCAGATACACGCCCGCCGTGTAGAGTCCATAGATGGCGGTGGCGACTTCATCCGTGAACCCGAGTCCGCCGTTCTGCACTTGGTCCACCATGAACAACACAAGCAGCGCCCGCATGCCGTAATAGCTCAGGCGCTCCCACATTTCCGTGAAAAACAGCGTGTAAAGACCACGCGGATGGCCTGGGACCGGGGTGGGAACAGCGGACATGCGGCCGAGGAGTAAGCCGAAAAAAGCCAGCGGGTCGAGTCCGCACGTTTCCCGCCTTTATTCCGACCGATTCTAAGCTTAACCTCCCGTAGTGGCGTGGCGCATCGACAGCAACGTAAGGCGGGGTGAAATTGACAACCGCACGAAAGGAAGCGTGAAGGGCCGAATCTGGCTGCACGGCGTGCGGGCGCCGATCGGCTTGGAATTCGCCGGCAACGCTTGCCCTGACCTCGCCGGCTGCCTTTTGGAATTTAAAAACCGGGAAGCCACCTCCCCCCTACCCCGTGATCGCCGACTGGCCAGCCGGCTCCAGGGAGTCGTCGGCGACCTGACCGCGTCCCGCAAAGTCCGCTTGGCCGACGAGGACGAGGAGGGCTTTCCCGTCGCCACGGATTCTTGGGGCAACGCGCTCTACTTGGAATGGTTCACCCCCGACCATGGGCGGATGGTGATCGAGTCCACCGCCTTCCGGCTCCGGGTGTCCGCTCCGGAATGGGTGCTCTCGCCCGCCGAAGAAACAGTCCGCAAACTCGGTTCAGAACAGGCGTTTCTCCACTTTCTGGGCGGCCTCGACGACGCCCTCGCCAAAGCCGAGGCCCAGACTCCATCGGTCGACAAACCGGACTGGGACGAATTCGACTACGAAAAACTCCTCCGCGAAAGCGACGCGCGCACCGACAAATACTCGGCCCTGCTCGACCGCTACCTAGATCATCCAGAACGCGACGCCATCGTGGGCCGATTCATGGGCTGGAACGAAGCGACGCCCGGGTCACCCACCGGGGGGGACGAGGACTGGGACGAAAGCGAAGCTACCCACTTGGACGACGCGATGCGGCATGCCCTCGATGAAGCGGCCGCCCTCGCCGCCGACGAGGAGGCAGAACCCGACCCCTCGACCGAGGGCCAAGATTGGGTGCGGGCGGCGGACGGAGCCTTGTCGCATCCCCTCTCCTTGCGGGCCTTTGACAGCTCGATGCGCCTTTGGCGGGCGGTCCACTCCACGCCCGCTGGCGCCGCGGTCGCCCCGGATCTCGACGAGTTGGTGAGTGAATTTCAGACCACCACCGCCAAAATCGCCGGCGCCTTGGATTCGCTCGCCTACGGGCGAGACCACGAACACGGCCCCTTTATTGTCGCCACCCTGAAGCGGGCCCTCAGCCACCTGCACCGATCCCAAGCCGCCCTCGAGCGCGCCACCCCACGCCGGCTGTTGTCGCCCCAAGCCTTCGTGACGGCGCGCACCGAACTATTCGACATTCGCGAGGAAATCCTGCGCCTGATGCAGGAATTCCGCAGCGGCGACGCCTAAACCGGCACGCAGGCCGCGCCGGAGCGCGACTTCGCCGCCGCCCGCTAAACCGCACCAGTCACGGTGGCCTCCACCTCGGTCCCGCCGGGGCTGCCCGTGCGCCCGCTGACGTTGATTCTCAGGGTTGCCTCCGCCTTTACCCCCGGTTTCGCCACGGACTGGGGCAAACCCACTTGGCCGAAACGCTGCCACCAAGTCCGCGCCTGTTCGGGCGTCCAAGTGCCGGCCAGCGGGCAGGCTTGCAACGCGGCGGTCAGCTCCGCAATCGACTGGGGACGGCCGGCAGGATCCTTTTCCAAACACCGGAGGATGATCCGCTCCACCGCCTGACTGAGGTTCTGCGGTGACCGCGCCGAAGGCGGCAACGGCAGGGCGGTAAGGTGCTTCTGCCAAACCTCCGTGTGGTCTTCGCCGTCGAAGACGGGCGCCCCAGTGAGCAGCATATAACCCACCGCTCCAACGGCGTAAATGTCACTTCGGGCATCGCCAGCGCCGGGACGTTGAATGGTCTCGGGCGCCATGTAGAGCGGGGTGCCGAGAAAGCGGCTGGTATCCGGCAATTCCAAGGCTGGAACCGGCCCTTCGCCCACCTCGGACACGCGGCCCACGAGGCCGAAGTCCAACACCTTGACGGTGTCGGTCACGCCTCCCCGTTCGCAGAGGAACAAGTTCCCTGGCTTGATGTCGCGGTGGATCAACCCGGCGGAATGGGCTTCGTGCAACGAGCCGCAGACCTGTGTCAGCAGGTGCAGGACGCGGGCTTCGGGTTGCGCCCCGTGCCGGTCGATCAACTCCTGCAGGGTGAGCCCGCGGAGCAGTTCCATCGCGTAGTAGAAAATATCGTCCGCGGTGCGACCGTAATCATAAATCTGGATCGTGTTCGGGTGCGTGAGTTGACAGGTCAGCCGGACTTCATGCTCGAACTGGCGAATCAAGTTAGCGTCGGCACGGTTCGGCAGTAACAGCTTTACGGCGGTCTCCCGGCGCAGCAACGCGTGGTGCGCCCGATAGACTACGCCCATGGCGCCTTCACCAATCTTTTCATCCAAGGTGTATTGGCCAAGTTGCCGCGCCTTCAGAGCGGCCTCGTTGAACTTTCGCCGCCACGTCACGTTGAGGTAAGCGGCCATCAGCGTGATGGTCGTGACCAGCGCCAGCAGGGCGAAGAGGGCCGCAAAAATCAAACGCAGCACCCGCAACGACTGGTAGGCCTCGGTCGCATCCATCTTGGTCAGCACTCCGAAGTTCAGCTCCGGCAACCAACGCCAAGCCCCGACCACGGGCACACCGCGATAATCGCGAGACGTCGCCACCTTTACCCCGCCGCCCCCCGCCACGGCATCGGCGACCATCAGCATCAGGGGCCGCGCGGCGAATTGCGCGGCGTCAAGGCGGGTGCCCCCGGTGAGGTCCACCCCTGGATCGCGCAGCGTGACGTTAAGCGAGGAGGTGACCGTGGCGGCATTCGTGAGGAGACCCAACCCGCGCAATTGGTCGTCAAACCGGCTCTGGGAAATCAGCAAACCCGAAGGATCAAAGGCGAAGGTTTCACCGGTCTTGCCGGAGCGCGCGACTGAGAGGACTCGGGTGAATTCCAGTTCCGGTCGCACAATGCACGCCAGCGCCCCGATGACTTCACCAGCGGCTGTGCGCACCGGCGCAACGACCTGCATGAGACTGAGCTCTGCCCGCGGTCCACCGGGTCCACGATCAGGCGGGCCGCCGCGCTCCCCCCCCTCGCGGGGTGGTAGCGCCTCGCCGGGAGGCCGACCCTCCTCTGGGCGCGGCCGGTTCGGGGCCGCCGCAAGCCCCCCACCGAGGCGCGCTTCTGGGGTATCAAGCCAACCCGGGTGCCGCATTCCCGGCCCGCCCGGCCCGCGTGGGCGCAGGGCTTTGAAGGGAGTGATGAGCACCGTCTTGCCCGACGCAAACAAGGCGCGGTAACGCTCGGTAAGGCTCTCCGAAACAGCGCCCCCAAGCCGGGCGGGGCCGCGCCCGGTGACGGCGACGATGTTGAGGTTGGTAGTGACGAGTTCAGCGACGCCGTAGCCGGCCGCCCGGACTCGTTCTCCGAGTAACTGCTGGAAGCGGGCCTGCTGCGGCAGGTCTCCGAGTTGCTGCCGGTTTAGTTCCCGCCCAGCGCTGGCAGCGACGAGTTCGCTCGCGAGTTGACGCACCTCGGGATCGTTGGCCAACAGGCCGGCAAGCCGCTCCTGATTGCTGACCCAGATTTCCAGCGCGGTGACGTTAGCATCGAGGACGGTGCCCAATTCCCCGATGAGTTTGGTTTCCACCGTGCGGCGCACCGCGTCGTGACTCCACCAACCCACGACGCTGAGCAACCCCGCCGCCAGCAGCGGGGCGCCAAAGAGGAACCGTTTTCGGGTGCGGGTCATCATAAAGGGGCGCTTGGTGGTTTTTAGACGGGCGACTCGAACCAGTCTCCCGCAAAATATCTCCGAGGCAAGGTCACGCCGCCGCCGCGACCGGGGCCGCGGCCAGTTGGGTTTATGGATTGGCGGCGCCCGGAGTCGGTTCCAGCGTTTGGAATTCCGTCGGGGCCGCGGCCGAGCGGCCGTAGGCTTGATCCTGGGCCAGCGGCCCGAAGGTGACGGAATCAAGCAGGGCGTTGGAATTGGCGTCCGTGTCCACAAGGAAGACCGACTCACCGTCGTTATTCAGCTTGAAGCTCGCGTGCAGGCCCGGGGCAGCGGCGCCGTCTTCATCGGCCCACACCAGCAGGTAGCCGCCGGCCGCGAGTTTGGTGCCATCCGGAAACTGCCATTTGCGCGGGTTGCTGGGTTCATCGCTGAGGTATTGGCCGGTGAGCGTGACTTCTTCGGTCGAGACGTTGTGCAACTCGATCCAGTCGTCGAATTCGCCCTGCGGGTCGGCGAAGGTGCCGCTGTTGCTGGCCTGAAGTTCGTTGATGACGATCGCCGAGGCGCCGCCCAGCGAGGTGGTGACCCGGTAGGTGAACGCCTTGTCTTCGGGTTGGGCCGGCAGGAAACGGGCGGCTTGGGCGGCGTTGCCAGAGCGGGCTTCGAGGTAATAACGAACCTTGGTGCCGGCGACAAAGCCAGCGGTCATGCCGCCGTAGAGGCCGTCGCCCGCCGCGCCGTCACCGTGCGCGCCGTCGTCCCACATCGGAGTGCGCGCAAACCTCCCGACCGGGCCGCCGCGGTAGTAGAGCCAGACTGAAGCCACGCCTTCAGCCGCATAGGGCGACACCTGCGCGGTGATCACGGCGCCGACGCCGGCCGGCGTCGGAGCGGGCGTCGAAACGGCGCTGATCGTGGGCGCGACGGGTTTCAGTTCGGCGTGGTTGGTCAGGAATTGGTAGCGGTTGGTGACGAAGGTTTTCAGCGCGGTCAGGTCGGTGTTGTAGGTGGTCATCGAATAGCTCTTTTTCGGATCCGCGGTGATGGCGGCCACGCTTAGGTTGGCGAACTGATTGATGAGGGGCGTGAGTTGGCTGGGGTGGAACGATTCCTCCAGCACGGTGCGCAGGTGGGCGAGGTAACGCTGTTTCACCTCTGGATTGGCGATGAACTGCTTGAGCACGGGGCGGTTCGTGCCGGTGGAACCCTGCAACGGAGTCAGGTTCACATCACCGACCACAAAGGCTTCGTTGCCGTCGTGTTCCAGCGGATGCAGGCGCCCGCTCTCGGGCTCGAAGTAGAACTGGTAGTCGGCGCCCTTGTTCCAGTAGCTGTCGTCGTCCGTGAAAATGTTTTCCAGCGCGAGGAACCAACACCAACGGTCCACGGCCAGGACGCCATCCACCTGCTCCATAAAGTTCGTGGCGGAGACCGGGGTGAAGTTCAGCACGTAAATCGCGTTGGTGAGTCGAATCCACGCGGCATTCGTGTCGGCACTGTGCTTCAGTTCGTAGTTCGCCCGGTAGGTGCTCAGGCTCGGGCCCTGCCAACTGAGCGCCGAGAGCGGACTGGTGAACCCACCGCCACCGCCCGGCCCGCCGGGACCACCGCCGCCCGTGCCCGCCGCGTTGGGCGCGCGCCAGCGGTCGCCGTCGTTGTTCGGGAACCAGTCCTTGACCAGATCGCCGTCACCGTTTTGCGCGAGTGAGTAGACACCCCAGTTTTGGCCGTTGATATAAAGTTGGGCGAGCGCGGCCTTCGGGCACGGCGTATAGCGCGCCATCACGGTGAAAAAGACCGGTTCCCGCATGATGGACTCGTCGCCGGCGGCGTTGTTGAGATTGATCGTCTCATAACCCATCAGCTCGGTCGCGTCGTTGGTGTAGTTGAGCGTGAGGTTCACCGATTTCTTGGTGCCTCCCATGTCGAACGACGAATTGCCCTTGTAGCGGGCGCCCACGCCGGTGAGCGCAGCGCCGTTGTCCAAGGTCAGCGAGCTCAGGACATTCCCCCCCGTGGTGCGCGCCGAGGTCAGCAGGGTGGCCCAGTTGGCCTGCGTAAAGGTGAGGTTAAAGGTGCGCAACAGGGCTGGATCGAACAGTCCCTCGGTGCGCACGGCGCGGAAGAAACCGGCGGGCTCGACGAATTCGCCCAACACCTTGGCCGGCGCGTTGGTTTCGTCGCCCGCCAAAAGTGTTCCCATCGCGGTGACATTCGCCCAATTGACGAAGTCGGACGACGCTTGCAGGCGCCAGTCATTGTCCGGGTCGCCGATGACTTGGACGGAAGTCACCCCGGCGTTGGATTGAAGGCGAAGGTCGGCGGCTAGAGCCGGAATCGCCCAAACAGCGGCGGCCAGCACAGCGGGCAAGAATGAGGAAAGTGATTTCATCGGAATGAGGCGTCTGAATTGCCCCCAACCCGCACCCGTGGGGGCCGGCGGGGAGTCTGAGGGGGAGTTAAACTAGGCGGTGCGAGCTAGCATGGTTACACCTGTAATCGTTTGTCAGCAAAGGGAGGCAAATTGCAGGTGGCGGTGAAATCATTTCGCCGCGGGAGCCGGTAGTGAGAGCAGGAAGGCGCGCCGTTGGTCCGCGAAATTCTTGAGTCCAAGGACTCCGCCTCGCCCCCGGCCGGGGCCGGCATCGTCGCCGTTTACCGCGCCGATCAGGCTCGTTTCAAAGGCCGCGGTTGAATCGAGTTTGCGGGTATCCGCTTTTACGTCCGCCGCGATCAAGTCGTGCAGCTTTTGCGCGACCGGACCCAAGCGTTGCCAATCCAGCCACTGCTCCGCGAGGGCGCGCTCGTAGGCGAGATAGCGCTCACGCAAGGCCGGCACGGCGAGCAACTTCGAGATGAGCGGCTTCGCGGCATCGTTCGCCGCGTGGAGGGGATCCAACTTCACCCCCTCGACCCGCTGACCAGCACCGGGTCCACCGGGTCCACGACGACCGCCGGGGCCGCCCGGACCGCCACCGCCCGCTTGGCTAAAGCCTTCGTTCATGTCGTGCGGCACCAAGTGGAACTGACCGGCCGCATCCTGATAGAGCGCGTAGTCGCTGGTGCGGATCCAGTAGCCGTCGTTGTTGATCAGGGCATTTTCCAAGGCCAGAAACTTCAGGGCGCCGTCAATATCCAGCAGCGGCTTGAGCGCAGCTTCCAAGGTTGCCGGCGGCGTTTCGTTCAGCACCTGCGTGAGTCGAATGAGGTCGGCCCAAACCTTGGGCGAATCCTTGGTCTTGAGGTCGTAGATCTTTTTATAGGCCGCAACGTCGTTGCCCAAATACGCGAGGTTGCCGCGCCCATTGGGACTGCCAGACACCTTCCAACGCGCGCCTTTGGCGGAACCGAACGCCTCTTGGGTGAACTCCTTGTTGAACTGCTGCGCGCTGGCGTAAACGCCCCAACTTTCGCCGTTGATGACTACCCGCACCAGATTGACCTTCGGGGCGGGCAGGTAATTGCGGGCGATGTGACTGTAAAGGACCGGGCGAATGAAGGAGGGATCGCCGTGCGAATTCAGCAGGTTCAACGTGCGATAGCCGCCGAGGTTCTGCTCCTTGTGCACAAAATCGAGGGCGACATTCAGGGAACGTTTCCGGCCTTCGCCCACCATGAAATACGAGGACATGCCGCGGAAATGAAGGCCCACGTCGGCGTAGGTTTTGCCGTCCACGGTCAACGTCGCCGGCACGTCCACATCGGTGTTGTTGAAGTCGGCGAGTTCTTTTTCCCAGTCGGCGTTTTCAAACTCGAAGAACAGGGTCCGAAGGATGCCCTCGTCATACAGGGGTGCCCCAGCGAAGGACTTCACCTCGGCGGGCGTGAGCTTGGAGCCAGGCGTGGCGGGCGGGGCTTCTCCACCGCCCCGGGGCCCCCGGGGGCCCCGCTGCCGACTGCGGCCGGACGCTTTTTCCTGCGCCAAGAACTCCCGGGCCGCCGTGCGTTCCGCTGAGTTCAAGCGCTGGTCGCCGTCCTGATCGAACTGCTTCACCAGCTTGGTTTCCACCTGCATTCCCGGGCCGCCGGGACCGCCCGGTCCCCCTGGCGGCGGTCCGCCCGCTCCCGGTGGACCACCCAAGTCGCGCGGCGGCCCCGCCGGCGGCGGGTTGTCGGCGGCGAACGCTCCCGTGAGCGAAACGGAGACCACGAGAGCGGCGAAGAAGGGACGCAGGAGCGAGTGCATGACTTGGTTACCTTTTTAAGACCGGGCGGGACTGGATTCGGTTTCCGCCGCCAGCGGTCGGGGTCTAAGAAAACCGAGCCCGATTAAGCCCGTGTGTGCCGCCCAGCCCAAATTTGTTAAGCGCAGGTAAATCAGCGTCCCCGAAGCCCACACACCGCCTCGGGCTGGGCTGCCGTCAGTTCGGAGCGCGGGACGCCGATCACTTCGCAGCGGGTTTTGCTGGGCGTTCCTCGCGGGGTAGCCCAGCCGGGGGGCGTTCACCCCGCACCGTCGGTTGACTCGCCAAGAGCCGGGTCAGCTCTTCCTTGGTGGCCGCGCCATCCTTATCGGTATCGGCGCGCACCAGCACATTCCGCATCCGCTCGGGCAACTCCTCGGCGGTCAGTTTTCCGTCGGCGTTTTTGTCGAAGGCCAACAGGCGGTTCAGCGCGTCGGCGTCACTCTCCGCCCGCGGGACGTTCCGTTCGCGGTCCGGCAAGGCGGGCCGGAGTTCATCCGCGCCCACTTTGCCGTCGCCATTCCGGTCCAGCGTCTTCAAGGCGACCGAGGCTTGGGCTATTTCCGCCGCCGACAACTCGCCGTTTTTGTCGGTATCGAGAGCTTGCAGGAGGGGATTGGCGCGGAAGAGCTGGCCACCGGGAGCACCCGCGCCGCCAAGTCCACCGGGACCAACTTCAGAACGCACGGGCCGGGCCGGGCGCGCCGGGGCGGCGGGGGCGGCGGGCGGCGCGGGAATCTCTTGGGCTTGGGGCGTTCCAACCGCGAAGCCGAGGGTGGCGAGGAGCAGGGAGGGCATTAGCCGATTCATGGCGAGTCTGAGGACAGCAGTTTATTCGAGGATAGACCGGCGTTCGGACCGGGGCGCCGCGCCCCTCGCCCCACTACGCAGGTTGGTCGAGGTCAGCGCGGGCGGTTAGACTCATTCAGAGCGGTAAAAGGAGCAACTGCCGGCCACTGCGGCCCGCCATTTTGTTAAGCCGGGGTAAAAGGTGCGGCCTCCGGGGTTGCCGGCCCGTAGCCTTGTAGCCACAACATCGGCCATGGCCAACGCCCCGGATAATTCTACCCAGCGCATCCTCGTCATCGACGATGACCGCAAGCTCTGTCGCCTCATCCGCGACTATCTGGAGCCGATGAATTACGCCGTCGAATTCGTCCATTCGGGCCCCGAGGGAGTCGACCGGGCCACCACCGAGCCGTGGAGCGCCGTGCTGCTCGACGTCATGCTGCCGGGTTTGGACGGCTTTGAGGTGTTGAAACGCATCCGCGCCAAGACCGACGTGCCGGTGCTCATGCTCACAGCCCGGGGCGACGAAGCCGACCGCATCGTGGGGTTGGAGATCGGCGCGGATGATTACCTGCCGAAGACCTTTTCCACGCGGGAACTGCTCGCGCGGTTGCGCGCCGTAACCCGCCGCCAAAAGCGCGTGGTGAAACCCGGTGAGGAGGCACCCGAGGAGTTTGTCATCGGTCCACTCCGCGTCGTGCCGGACACCCGGACCGCAATCCTCGGAGACCAAGCGCTGGCGCTGACGCCGGTCGAGTTCGATCTGCTGGCTTCGCTGGCGCGCGCCAAAGGCCGGGTGCGTTCCCGCGAGGCGCTGCTCGAAGAATGCCGTGAGCGCGATTACGACGTGTTCGACCGCTCGATCGACGTCCACATCTCGGCACTGCGGAAGAAGTTGGGGGATGATCCCAAGCACCCGCATTTCATCCGCACCTACCGCGGGGCCGGCTACATGCTTATCAATCCCGACACGTTATGACCCTGCGCCTGCCGCTCTTCGCCCGCTTCGTCGTCTGGCTACTCTTGAACTTGGGGCTGCTCGCAGCGGTCTTCGGGCTGCTGGTGCGCACGGAACTCAGCGTCGACTCCCTGCTCGGCAGCTTGGCGGGCGAACGCGTGCAGCAAGTGTCCGAGGTCATCTTTGGCGAACTCCGCTCCCGGCCCAAAGAGCAGTGGAACAGCACGCTGGCGCGGTTCAGTGACGCCTACCGGGTGAAGTTTGCACTGGTGGGCGACCAACACGAGATCATCGCGGGCGCGACCATGGAATTACCGGAGGAAGTCCGCCTACGCCTACGCAACCGGGGTGGTCCACGCCGGGAGGGTCCGCCGCCGCCTAATTCGCTTCGGCCCGACGGAGTCCGCCCAGAAGGGATCCGGGGCGAGGAACGGCCGTTCGGTCCGCCGTCGGAGGGCGAAAGCAGCCGCCGCGGTCCGGGCCGTTTTGAAGGTCGGACGGATTTCGGTCCACCCCGCGCCCTCTTCCATTCCTCAAAGCCGCCCGGCTATTGGGCCATCATCCGAGCGCCGTTGAATTCCCCGGAAGCCGGCCGTTTCACCGCCGGTCGGTTGGTGGTGATGTCCCCGACGTTGAGCGCGGGCGGTTTGTTCTTTGACTTCACTCCCTGGCTTTGGGCCGGCGGGGGTGTGCTGTTGTTTTCGGTGCTTTGGTGGGTGCCCTTCGTGGGCAGCATCACGCGCTCGATCCGCCTCGTAACCGTCGCGACCGAGCAGGTGGCGGAGGGTCGTTTCGAGGTCGCGGTGAATGAGCGGCGGGGCGATGAATTGGGCCGTTTGGGCGGGGCGGTTAAACGCATGGCGGGACGACTGGAAGGCTTTGTCACCGGCCAGAAGCGCTTCCTCGGCGACATCGCCCATGAGCTCTGCACGCCGCTCGCCCGCATGGAAATGGCCCTCGGCGTGCTCGAACAGCGGGCCGATGCCCGCCAACTCGAATACGTGAACGACGTGCGGGACGAGGTCAGGCACATGTCCGGGCTGGTGAACGAACTGCTGTCATTTTCCAAGGCGAGCCTCAAAGCCCGGGAACTGCCCCTGACCGCAGTCTCTCTCCGCGCCCTCGCCGCGCAGGTCATTGCCCGGGAGGCCGCCGCCAGCGACGCCATTGAAGTCGAGGTGCCGGACGAACTTACGGCCAAGGCGGAGCCCGAATTGCTCGCCCGGGCGGTCGGCAATCTGGTTCGCAACGCCCTACGCTACGCCGGCCACGCCGGTCCAATCCGGCTGAGTGCGGCCGCCCGCGGCGCGGAAGTCATTCTGAGCGTGACCGACGAAGGCCCCGGGGTGCCGACTGAATCCCTGACCCGCCTGACTGAGCCCTTTTACCGACCGGACGCCGCCCGCACGCGCGAACAGGGCGGCGTGGGGCTCGGCCTAGCGATCGTAAAAAGCTGTGTCGAGGCCTGCCGGGGACAACTCACGTTTCGGAACCGTTCGCCCCGGGGCTTTGAAGCCGAGATCCGGTTGGAACGCGCCTGAACCAAACCCCGCCGCCGCGCAACCCGACTTCCCGTGGGGCGGCGGTCCTGTTTTGCTCCGGCCATGCGTTCCGCTTCGCTGGCCGAAATCGTCCGTCACTGTGAACAGCGCCTCAGTCCCGCCACTTTCACCGACTACGACGGGGCGGTGAACGGGTTGCAGTTTGAAAATCAGGGCTCCGTCACCCGAATCGCCGCGGCGGTGGACGGCACGCTGGCCGTGGTCCGCCAAGCCATCGCCGCCGGGGCCGACCTGCTGCTGGTGCATCACGGCTTATTTTGGGGCAAGACCAGCCCGTGGACCGGCCCCCGAGCCGAACTGTTGCGGCTGCTCGTGACCCACAACCTCGCGGTGTATTCCCAACACTTGCCGCTGGATGGTCACCCCGAACTGGGCAACGCGGCGCAACTGGCCCAAGCGTTGGGCTTCAAACGGTTGAAGCCCTTCTTCGACCACCACGGCGTCCCCCTGGGGGTGCAAACGGTGACCGCCAAGCCGTTGCCACGCGCAGAACTCGCCGCGCGCTTGGGCCAAGTGCTCGGCGCGCCCCCCAAGCTGTTGCCCGGCGGGGGCAGCGACTGCCGGCGCATCGGCATCTGCACGGGGGGCGCGGGCAGCGAATTGGCGAAAGCCCGCCGTGAAGGCGTGGACACGTTCATCACCGGCGAAGGGCCGCACTGGACCTACGCCCTAGCGGAGGAAGCGGCGCTTAACGTCTTCTATGGCGGCCATTATGCGACCGAGACGTGGGGGGTGAAGGCTTTGGCGGCCGAATTGAGCCTCACGTTTGGCGTGCCGTGGGGGTTTGTGGATCACCCCACCGGGCTGTGAAACGCACGTGCGGCCAAGCGCCCCCAGTTTGCGGTTCGCTAGTTACTGCTTCCGCCGGCTGCGCTAAGCTGTCTCGGATATGACGACGCTTGCGCTACACGAAGTTCACGGTTCGCTGGGGGCCCGGTTTGCCGAAGGCCCGGGCGGTGAACACGTCGCCGACTATGGTGACGCCTTGACCGAACACGCCCGGTTGCGCCAAGCCGTTGGGGTCGTGGACCTGAGCTTCCGCGGCCGATTGTGCCTGCTCGGCGCGGACCGGGTGCGCCTGCTGAATGGGCAGGTGACGAACGAGGTGAAGGCCCTGACGTTGGGGCGTGGTTGCCACGCGGCGTTTTGCTCGCCCAAGGGTCGAATGGTCGCCGACACCTATATTTACGCCCTCAGCCAAGAGCTGTTACTCGACTTCGAACCAGGCCTGACCCACACCCTGATTCAACGACTGGAACATCACATCGTGGCGGAAGATGTGCAGGTCGTGGACGTGGCGCCGCACTATGGCTTACTGAGCCTCCAAGGCCCTCGGGCAGTTGAGGTGTTGGCCAAGTTGGCGATATTTCCTGCGTTGCCGGCCGAAGCCCTGGCCTTTGTCTCCGCGAGTGACCCCACCTTGGGCGACCTCTACGCCATGAATCACCAGAGGGCGGGCTTCCCCGGGGTGGATCTGTTCGTGCCCACTGACTCGCTGGCCGCCGTGTTCGATAAATTGGTAACCGCCGCACGCGATTCTGGCGGCGGGGCCATGGGTTTCACCGCGTTGGAGTGGGCTCGCTTTGAGGCTGGGATTCCTCGGTTTGGCGTGGAAATGGACGAATCCAACCTACCTCCGGAAGCCGGCTTGGAGCGCGACGCGATCAGCTACACCAAGGGCTGTTACACCGGGCAGGAGACGATTGCGCGGGTGCGGACCTACGGTTCGGTGACCAAGGCCTTGCGTGGCCTGCGCTTGCCGGAGGACCTCGCGGAACTGCCGAGCAAAGGCACCAAACTGCTCAAAGACGGCCGGGAAGTCGGTCAAGTGGTCAGCGCGCTCCGGTCTCCGGGCCTGAAGGCGAACCTCGCGCTGGGCTACGTGCGCAAGGAGTGCAATCAGCCGGGCACCGAATTGACTTGGGACGCCGCCGGCCAACCGACCCGCGCGACCGTGGTTCCCCTGCCCTTTACGAATTGACCACCGCGTTGGGAGCAGGCGGTTGAAATCGCTGCTTCACCCAACTACGCACCCGCAGCGAGGGCACTTCGATCAGTTTGTAGGCTATGAATCCGCAAGCAATGGAGGCCACGACGTTCCACGGGAAAAAATCCAGCGGAGTTCCTGAAATGCTAAAGCAGAACACATTCTGCCAAAGGTAAACGCTAAAGGAAATCCGACCGAGCCAAGTGATCCCGCGCCATGCAAAGAGGTCGGCGAGACGCACCGGACGATGTTGGTGGAGCAGAAAGGCAAGGCAACCGAAGGCCATCATAGCAACGAGGCTGAGCAACCCCCGAATGGAGATGGCAACCGCAGGCAATTCCCGCCAGGGCGCCACCCAAGCCCGCAGGTCCGGCGAAATAAGCCCTAAGAAGGCCGACGGGCTACGCGTGAACACCAAGATAAGCAAAGCAGTCCCTGCAATGGGGACTAAACGCATGCCAGTGAGCCGCAAAATCCAATCCATGAGCCCCTTGCTCGCAGCGAGCGCCCACCACGCCCCAACCATGAGCGATCCAAAGATGTAGTCCGTCCGCAACGTTGAGGCGTCCTCCATGATCGCCAGTTCACGTCCAAGAATTCGCCATGCCGCCAGCGCCAGCATGATCACAGTCACCGGGACAAATCGTCGCCCCAACGGAAGGAGACACAGGAGCAGCGGCCACCAGAGGCAGAACTGGACTTGAGCGGCCAAACTGTAGAGATGCCCCGTTAACGCTGTGACCCCGCTCGGAGTGTCTCCTGTCCAAGGTGAAGCCCAGAGCACTCGAAGGGCAGCCCACCAATTGAAACCGGGCGTCTGCCATCCCCAGATTCCAAGGGAAATAGTTAAGTATCCCAGTGCCGGAAGATAAAATCGAACCGCCTGCTTCCCGAGGAAACGGCGGAGATCAATCGCACCCGCTTGGGCTTCCTCCCGCAAGAGGGACGAGGTGACTAGGTAGCCACTTAGCACCATGAACGCCGTAACGCCACCTCGCAGGAACGGATCCAGCAGCGTCATCCAAGTCGGGTAGCCATCACCCAACCTAGTATGATTCAGCATGACCACCGAAACCGCCAGCGCCCGGTAACCATCGAGCGCCGAGCTTTTCGATGGGTTGTTGCTATTTTCCATGAGTCATTTCCGACGGCCTAGGAGTTTGCACTGCGAGTTCAGCCCAGACCTAATCCCCGCCCCAAGAAACTAAGTCTCTGACCGTTGAGACGGGCTGAACGGTTTTCAACTCAAGGCAGCCAAATTTCGAAGCGGTTATGCTAATGACGCGGCAAACAATTGCGCAAGTAGCAGCCCTCTAAATTTACCCTAACTTGGTTATTTACACTCCTGAACTCAGTCAGACTCCCAGTATGAGCCGTTTGCCCCCTCGAACTGAGCGCACGGGGCTTCATTCGTCCCGCAAACAAGGGACTGCCCCGCCGAGCTAGGCACCGCCATTGTTTCCGCGAAATTCGCCTTCCCACCATGTCCGTCCCTCCCGTCTTTCGCCTTCTCTCCGTCTTGGTCGGGGCCGCTGCGTTGGCCGCCGATTTTTCGCCGGCCCCCCAGCAGTTTCGGCAGGAAATCGCCCAGCGATTCACCGTCACCAACGGCTTACCCACGGCCGACATCCAATTGCTGGAGCTCGCCGCTGACGGGCAACCCCGAGCCTTCGCCGGCGGACGTTGGTCCGAGCTGCGGGCCGACACGTGGCACCCGCTCGATCAGTTAACGCCCAAGAGTCCCGCGGCGTTCACTTTTGCCGATGCGACCGGGCAACCAGTGACCGTGGCGCTGCCCTGGAAATCCGTAAAACAACTCATCCACACGCCCCAAGGCACTTGGTTAGTGACTCCCACCGAGCCGTATCTCGTGCGGGCGGGACAGCTCACCACTCAGACATGGCCGGGCCAAGGGACCGTCCAACAGTTGGCCGTAAGTCCGGCGGCGGAGGTTTTTGCCGCCACTAGCAAAGGCCTGTTTCGCCAAGTGAAGGCGGGCTGGGAAGCTCAGCCAGTGCTCGACGGTTTGGGCCGGGCTTGGGCGGTAAATGATGTGCTCGGGGTCGCGTTCGACACCGCGGGCCAACTTTGGTTCGCCACCCGGGCAGGCGTCGGCTGTCGGACGGCGGGCGGCTGGAAATTTTTCGAAGGCCGGGACGGCCTGCCCTGGAACGATTTCACGGGCGTCGCCGCTGGGACCGAGGGGGAAATGTGGTTCAGCACTCACCTCGGCGCGATCCGCTGGGATGGCCACACGTTTCACTACCGCCAAGGACTCCGCTGGCTGCCCCATGATGACCTCCGCAGTGTGTCGGTGGATGGCAAAGGCCGGGCTTGGTTTGCCACGGCGGGCGGGGTGGGCTTGATCGAACGCCAACCCCTCACGCTGGCGGCCAAGGCCGAGTTCTACGAACAAGAAATCGAGCGCTACGTAAAACGAACCCCCTTCGGTTTCACCGCCGAGGCGCCCCTGGGGAAACTGGCCGACAAAGCGACCGCCCAGCCCACCGACTCCGACAATGACGGTCTGTGGACCGCCATGTATGGCGCCGGCGAATGTTTTGCCTACGGCGCTACCCACGAGCCGAAGGCCAAGGTGCGGGCAACCCAAGCCTTTGAGGCGCTGCGATTTCTACAAAAAGTTACCCAAGGCGGAAACCCCGCGCCGCCCAAAGGCTACGTGGCCCGCACCATCCGCCCCACCGAGTGGCCCGACCCCAACGTGGGCCGCGTCGAACGAGACCGCGAGGAGCAGCAAGGGGATAAGCTGTGGAAGGTCTACGAACCCCGCTGGCCGAAGAGTGCGGATGGCAAATGGTATTGGAAATCCGACACCAGCAGCGACGAGTTGGACGGCCACTATTTTTTCTATCCGCTCTACCATGATCTCGTCGCCGAAACCGCCGCCGAGAAGGAACGCGTCCGCGAAGTGGTCCGCGACCTCACTGACCACCTCATCACCCACGGTTTCACCCTGACCGACCTCGATGGTAAACCCACCCGGTGGGGAATTTACGGGCCGGAATCGGTGAACCAGGACCCGCATTGGTGGCCTGAGCGCGGACTTAATTCCCTGAGCCTGCTCAGTTACCTCACGGTGGCTGCCCACGTCACCGGTGACCCCAAATACACCGCCCTCGCCCACGAATTGGCGGTCAAACACGGCTACGCTCAGAATCTCATGTTCCCCAAGGCGCAGCATGGCCCCGGCTCCGGCAACCATTCCGACGACGAGATGGCCGTGATGTGTTTCTACAACCTGCTCCGCTACGGCAAGGACCCGGCGATCACCGACCGCGCCCGCTACTCCTTCTACGCTTACTGGGCCAACGAGGCGCCCGAGTTGAATCCCTTCTTTAACTTCGCCTTCGCCGCCCACGGTCTCAAACAAACCATCACCAACGTCTGGGGCACGTATTCCGTCTCCCCTTGGGCCGGTTGGCACGAAGACTCCATGGCCACGCTCCGCGGCTTCTCGCTCGACCGATTGAACTGGGGCCACCAGAACTCTCACCGGCTCGACCTCGTGCGCCTGCCCCTCCAACAGTCCAAGGACCTTTATGAACCGGGTAACCAAGGCCGCGGCCACCGGGTGAACGGCCAGGTTCTGCCCGTTGAGAACCGGCACTTCGAACACTGGAACACGGATCCGTGGGACCTCGACTACGGCGGCAACGGCGGCGTGCTCGCCAGCGGCACCGTCTTCCTGCTGCCGTATTATCTCGGGCTGTATCACGGCTACATCCAGCAGCCGTAAGCGGCCCACCACCGCATTCCGGCGCCGAGATTCGTCGCCGGAATGACATTCGGCTTGGTCCTGGACTCGCCTTTTTGGTCTGCTTCCCAGCGGCACTCATTCCCTCCGCAATGCACCTGACCTCGCTTGACTGGATCATCATGGCGGCGGCCTTCGCCGTTTACCTCGCCATCGGCCTGTTTGTCGGCAAAAGCGCCGGCAAGGACTACGATAGCTACTTCCTTAGCGGCCGTTCCATGCCCTGGTGGCTGCTCGGCACCTCGATGGTCGCCACCACGTTTGCCACCGATACCCCCAATCTCGTGGCCGGCATCGTGCGGCGCGACGGCGTGTTCGGAAACTGGGTCTGGTGGGCTTTCCTGCTCACCGGCACGACGACCGTCTTCCTCTTCGCGAAGCTATGGCGCCGGAGCAACGTGCTCACCGACATCGAATTCTACGAACTCCGCTATTCCGGCAAACCCGCGGCCTTCCTCCGCGCCTTTCGCGGCATCTATCTCGGCGTCTTCTTCAACATCATGATCATGGCCAACGTCACCCTCGCGGCCGTGAAAATCGGCGGCGTGCTGCTCGGCCTGACCCCGCTCCAAAGCATCCTCATCGCCTCCATCATCACCGTCGCTTACAGCATGGTCGGCGGCCTGACCGGCGTGCTGCTGACTGATTTGGTGCAATTCATCGTGGCCATGATCGGCTCGGTTTGGGCGGCTCAATTCATCATCAATCTCCCGGAAATCGGCGGTTTGACCAAGTTAGTCTCCCATCCCAACGTGGTGCCCAAGCTGGCGATGGTGCCGGATCTCAGCGAGATCCACAGTCAGGCGTTTCTCGCCGTCTTCCTGTTCCCGCTCCTGATCCAATGGTGGTCCGCCTATTATCCCGGCGCCGAACCCGGCGGCGGCGGCTACGTCGTCCAGCGCGTGCTGGCCGCGAAATCCGAAGCCCACGCCGTCGGTGCCACGCTGTTCTACAACGTGATGCACTACGCCCTCCGCCCTTGGCCGTGGATCCTCATCGCGCTGGCCTCCTTGATCATTTATCCGATGGATTCGCCCGAGAATATGTCGGCCGCCCAAACCGCCATCAGTCGAGCCGGCGGCGTAGACCAAGTGGACGAAGCCACCCGCCTAGCCGCCCGGGGCGTGAGCTCCCTGCGCGCCGCCTTTCCCCAAATGCCGGAGCAACAGGTCGCGCACGACCTCGCCTATCCAGCCCTGCTGACCCGACTGCCGGCCGGCCTCCTCGGCATCGTCGTCACCTCGCTGATCGCCGCCTACATGAGCACCATGTCCACGCAGGTGAACTGGGGTTCCAGCATCTTGGTGAATGACGTTTATCGGCGCTTCCTGAAGCCGGGGGCCTCCGAGCACCAAATGGTTTGGGTCGGCCGCTTCGCCACCATCGGGCTCATGGCGGTCTCGTGTGCCGTTGCCCTCGTGCTGCAAGACGCCCTCAGTTCGTTCGAGTTGCTGCTTCAAGTCGGCGCCGGCACGGGCCTGCTGCTGCTGCTGCGCTGGTTCTGGTGGCGCGTGAACGCCGCCGCCGAGATCACCGCCATGATTGTCTCGTTCGGCATGGCCGTCTTGTTCTTCGTCTGGAAAAAGGTCGGTGGCAACCCGCCGTCCGGGGTCAGCCAAATGCTCTGGGGCGTGGGCGTGACCACCGTCGCTTGGGTGCTCGTCGCGCTCTTCACCCAAGCCACCGACGAAGAAAAACTCCGCGAATTCTACCGGCGCATACAACCCGGCGGCCCCGGCTGGCGTTACGTGCTCGAACGCGCCGAACACGAACGGCAGCAAATCCGCGATCCCAAGCTGAAGTCGGACCTGCCCATCGGCTTGCTGGCGTCCGCCGCCGCCACCGCGGGAATCTGGGCCCTGATCTTCGCCGGTGGGTTCTTCCTCTACGGCCAACCGCTCAGCGGGTTGGGCATGTTGGCCATCACCGCCGTGGGCGGCGGCATCGTGGGCTATTGCTGGAAACGCCTGTCGTTTTCGGCGGTAAGTCAGCCTTAAAGGTCACCCGCTGATCGGGGAATGGACTATGACGGAACCACTTCCCACCCGAGCGGAGCTGAATCCTTATGACGACTTGGACGGGCGTATCGCCTGCGAGAACTTCTTGGGCCAGACTTTGGACGACGCGGTGAGGCTGTTTCAGGAACAACCGCTCTACTACCAAAGTGACTTGATGTGGATGGGCGTGGCCGCATTCCGCTTCTATTTCCCAGCCGTAGCCCAGTTCATTCGCAGCGAAGGCGCTTCAGACAATTCGGACTTTATTGCCCATTTCGCCAGCACGCTGGAATCCCGCTGGGAGCGCGAGCCAGACGACCTGCTGCCAATCGCTGAACACGTCATCGCACTGTGCGACTACATCACCACTCACTGGTCACGCTTTGAAAAGCATGCCGACGCCTATGGTGACGTTCTGGATCGTTACTTGAACCTCAGACAGACCATCGCCAGTTCCCGCTCGAATTCCGCACCCAACGCGTAATCGTCACGCCCGTCCTCGGGTCTCCTGTTTCGAGTCATGCCCCTTACGCTCACCCACGTCGGTTTGCCGCCGCGGCTGCAACGCCTGCTACGCGACACGTCGCGCTCGTTTTACCTCACGTTGCAAGTGCTGCCCGGTCCAGTCCGCGCCCAGATCGGGCTCGCCTACCTGCTCGCCCGCGCAACCGACACCGTGGCTGACACCGAACTCGTGCCTGTCGAGGAACGCTTGACCGCGCTCGAAGGTCTGCGGGATCGCATTTTGGGCACCCGGGCCGAACCGGTGAACCTCGCCCGCCTAATTGCCTCGCAAGCCGGTCAATCCAGCCTCGCCGAACGCCGACTGCTGGACCGCTTGGAAGACGCCGTGGCTCAACTCGCCAAGGTCCGCGAAGCCGACGCCCGCGACATCCGCGACGTGCTCAAGATCATCACCGGCGGGCAGGACTTGGACTTGCGGCGCTTCGAATTGCCCCTCACGCCCCCACCGGTTCCAACGCCAATCGAGGCCACCGAACCGCCCCGTTTGGTGCCGCCGGTCATCGGCCAGCCCGCGGCCTCCCGCCCAACCGGAGACGCCCCCCGCGAACTGCGCGCGCTCACCACCGACGCTGAACTCGACGATTACACCTACCGAGTCGCCGGCTGCGTCGGTGAATTCTGGACCCGACTGACCCGCCGACATTGTTTCCCTAAGGTCCGGCTCGACGAGCCCGCCTTCTTTGCCGACGGCCGCGCGTTCGGCCAAGGTCTTCAACTCGTCAACATCCTGCGCGACTTGCCGCGGGACCTGCGCAGTGGCCGCTGCTACCTGCCCACCGAACGACTCACGGCGTTCGGCCTACAGCCGACCGACCTGCTAGACCCGGCCAATGAACCCCGCCTGCGCCCGCTCTACCGCGAACTCGTCGAGCGCGCGTTTCGCCAACTCGAAGCCGGCTGGCGTTACACCAACACGATTCCCTGCCGCCACTTCCGCCTCCGGCTCGCGTGCGCTTGGCCCATCCTGATCGGCGTGCAAACGCTGGTGAAGCTGCTCGCCGCCAACCCCCTCGACCCGGCGCAGCGCGTGAAGGTGAGTCGCCGCGAAGTGCGCCAAATCCTCGTCGGCTCCCTGTGGCGCGTGCCTTGGCCGACCGCTTGGGCGAGCCAGTTCCAACGCGCGCTAGAGACACCGTGAACCGCACTGAAACCGGCGCGTGCGCGCCGGGGCTTTCGCGCTAAACTCCGGTCGTGAAGGTTCTCGTCACCGGTGGTTCAGGTTTTGTCGGCCGTGAAATCGTGCGGCAATTGCTCGCCGCCGGTCATTCCCCCCGGGTGCTCGCCCGAGGGGTGAAAGCCCCCACCGAGGCGGTCGAAACCGTGCGCGGTTCCGTGCTAGAACCCGCTTCCCTCGCAGGCGCCCTCACTGGCTGCGACGCCGTCATCCACCTCGTTGGCATCATCAGCGAAGTGGGGGCGCAAACCTACGAACGCGTCCACTTCGAGGGCACTCGAAACCTGCTCACGGCCGCGCGGGCGGCCGGTGTTCGCCGGTTCATTCACATGAGCGCCCTAGGGACGCGTCCCGCCGCCGCCTCCCGTTATCACCGCTCCAAGTGGGCCGCCGAAGAAGCCGTCCGCGCCAGTGACCGCGCTTGGACGATCCTGCGCCCCAGCCTGATCTATGGACCGGGGGACGGGTTCGTGAACCTGTTCGCCCGGTTGAGCCGTTGGTCGCCCGCGCTGCCGGTGATCGGCGCCGGCACCAGTTTGGTGCAACCGGTGGCGGTGGCCGAGGTCGCACGGTGTTTTGTCGGCGCCCTCAGCCAGCCGGAGTCGGTGGGACAAACCCTCGATGTCTGCGGACCGGATCGCTTGAAATTTACGGAGGTGCTCACAGAAATTTTGCGGGCCACGGGCCGGCGGCGGCGGCAGGTGCATCTCCCCCTGCCGCTCGCCCGGTTGCAGGCGCGGTTGCTGGAATTCATCTACCCGACGCTGTTGCGCCAAGCTCCGCCCCTGAATCGGGACCAGATCCTCATGCTGGGCGAGGACAACGTGGGCGATCCCGGACCCGCGGCCCGTTTGTTCGGCTTCACGCCGGCGCCTTTTCGCGAATCCTTGCGGGCGTTTCTCAAGTAAGCCGCCCCTGCCGCCGATTTTAAGACCAAAGGGGTCGCCCGCTTCGGATTGGCTCCGTGAAGGCTGAAGTTATCCGCCCCAGCGGTGAGTCCATCACGAAGCGGTCGGCTCCAAGGGATTGCTATGAAGCCCGTCCCGGCACGGCGGCCGACCGGAAGCAAGAAAGGACCCCGGTCGGCCTGCGAATGTCCGAGGGCGACCGCCAAACTCCCGGCATGAAAAACGGCACTGCCACCGAATCATTCGTCCGGAATCCGCCGACCCTCCGGCGGCGCCGCTGCGAGTCGCAGCTCGATTTCGCCTTGGCAACACCCCCGCTCGAAGCTGCGTCACCGCGCCGTCCCGAGCGACTGATCCGGCCCTGTTCCCGCGAGCGCGCCCAATGGTGGTTCAACCAGATGCGGCAAGTCGTGGACGAAGGCCGCACGGTGGATGTGGCCGGGGTATTCTGACGCCCAACCCGCAGCGCCGTCAGCTCGCCGGGCCCGACGCATCCGCAGTTGGAGCCGGCCGCCGAACGCTGCTAGCTTCGCGCCGTGAAGCTTACGCACGGCCTGCATCTTGCCTACTGCACCAACGTCCACCGGGGCGGCGATTGGCCCGAAACCCTGGCCAGCCTCGAAAAATACACCCTCGCCGTCCGGCGCCGGGTGGCCCCGGACCAGCCCTACGCGATCGGCCTGCGTCTGAGCGACACCGCCGCGCGACAGTTGAGCGAACCAGCCTGCCTGCGCTCGTTTAAGGCGTGGCTTCAGCGACACGACTGCTACGTCTTCACGATCAACGGCTTTCCCTACGGCGACTTCCACGGCACCCGCGTGAAAGAAAAAGTTTCCCAACCCGATTGGAGCTCGCCCGACCGGCTCGCCTACACCAACCGACTCTTCGACCTGCTCGCCGAGCTCGGACCGGAAAAAGTCGAGGCTTCCGTCAGCACCGTGCCCGTCAGCTTCAAGCAGTTCCGCTTGGGCGAACGCGGGCTGCGCACGGCGCGCGAACACCTCTGGCGCTGCATCGAACACATGGAGCAACTCACCCGGCGCACCGGGAAGAAGTTCCATCTGGGGCTCGAACCGGAGCCCTTCGGCACCGTCGAAAACACCACGGAATTTCTGACCCTCTTCGAACAATTGGAGAGCGACCGGCCCGGCGACCTGCGGTTGCGCGAACACTTGGGGATCAACTACGACACGTGCCATTTCGCGCTCCAATACGAGCAGCCCGCCGAAGCGCTCCACCGACTCCATCGCCGCGGGGTCAAGATCAGCAAACTGCACCTCAGCAACGCCCTGCGGGTGCATCCGACAACCGCCGTGCGCGCACAGCTCAAAGCCTTCGTGGACGACGTTTACTTCCACCAAGTCATCGAACGCCGGACCGATGGTGAGATCGTGCGCTACTCCGACCTTGATGAAGCCCTCGCCACGCCGGAGACCGATGGCCCGCAGTATGACCGCGAATGGCGCATCCACTTCCATATCCCGCTGCACGCGCCCGAGACTGAATTGTTTGGCACTACCGCCGACCACCTCCGCAGCACGCTGGACGTGGTGAAACAACACCCGGCGCTTTGCTCCCACCTAGAGATGGAAACCTACACCTGGGAAGTCCTGCCGCGGGAACTCAAGCAGCCCAACGTCGTGGACATGCTCGCCAGCGAATACGCGTGGACCTTGGGCGAATTGGAGAAGCGGGGCATTCGTCCGGTTTGACCCTCCGTTGGGGCGTCGATTTCAACGAGCCGGCCGGCCCGCCGGCTCGACTTCGAGGCGGGTTGCTGCCAGAAGCCTCGTCATGAACTGGTTGCGGCTGCTCCTGATTCTCGGCGGGGGGCTGGCGGTTACGGCCCAGCCGTCCACCCGCCCGTTCGCGCACGATTTTTCGCGGCCCAGCCCCGCCGTGCGCGACCTGAACGCCCTCCTCGAATCCATCCGCGTGGCCAACCAGGTTCCGGCGCTCGCCGGTGCCGTGGTGCGCTCGAACCAAGTGGTCGGCCTTGGCGCCGTGGGCCTGCGCCAAGCCGGCGTCTCCAATGCTCCCGTCACCCTTGAGGATCGGTGGCACCAAGGCTCGCTCACCAAATCCATGACCGCGACCCTCGCGGCGATCTTGGTTGAGGAAGGCAAACTGCGCTGGAACACCACGCTCGCAGAAACCTTTCCCACCCTCGCCCCACAAATGAATGCCCAGTGGCGGACGGTGACGCTGGAATGGCTCTGCGCGAACCGCAGCGGGGCGCCCGGAGAACTCCACGCCGGCGGCCTCTGGAACGAGCTCTGGAACTTCACCGGCCCGCCCGTGGCCGCCCGCCGGCGATTGCTGGAAAAGCTAACCCACCAAGCGCCCCATTCCCCACCCGGCACAAAATACGAATACTCCAATGCGGGCTTCGCCTTGGCCGGCCACGTGTTGGAAACCATCATGGGTCAGCCTTGGGAACGATTGCTGACGGAACGGCTCTTTAACCCGCTGGAAATGCGGTCCGCCGGTTTCGGCGTGCCGGCTACCCCGGGCCTAGTTGACCAACCGTGGGGCCATCACTTGGCCAATTCGCACCCGCTGCCCATCGCGCCCGGCCCCGGCGCTGACAATCCGCCCGCGATCGGCCCGGCCGCCACGGTGCATTGCAGTGTGCTTGACCTCGCGAAATACGCGGCGTTCCACCTTGCCGGTGAACAGGCGGACACCGCGTGGTTGCAGCGCGCCTCGTTCCAAAAACTGCACACCGCTGGGCCGGACAACGCCAACTACGCGCTCGGCTGGAACGTCGTGGACCGCCCTTGGGCCGGTGCCGGCAAGGCCCTCCACCATGCCGGCTCCAACACGCAGTGGTATTCTGTCATCTGGCTGGCTCCGGCGCGGCAATTCGGTGTGGTCGCCGTCTGCAACCTCGCCACCGCGGCCGGCCCCAATCCCGGGGCGACCGCGACCGATCAGATCGCGGCCCAGTTGATTCAGGAATTCCTCGGCCCCTAGGCCGGCGCCTCACTCGATCACCACGCGGCAAAAGCCAAAGGGCGGCACCGCGGGCGGCAGGTTCAGTCGTTGTTCCGTGAACTCGGCCACGCCAGTTGCCGGATACGTGAGCTGCCCTTGGGCGGGGCTCCAGTTTTGTTGGTCCGCACTCACTTCCACCCGGTAGGTGCGACCCGGCGCCGTGGTAAACCGCACCTGCACCTGGCCATCCGCATCAAAGGTGGAAGCCAGCAAACGGAAGGCGCTGGCGGCCGCGAGTGGCTGGGTGCCGGTGGCATACTCGCGCCGGTTATCGGCGCCATCGCCGTCGGGATCGGCTTCCGGCGTCGCCGTGATGTCGCCGAAATAAAACCGTTCCCAATCGTCGGGCAGGCCATCGGTGTCGCTGTCTTCGTCGGTGATCAGCGCCCCGTCGAGCTCCAGCTTCGGCGGATCGTAGAGGGCGTTTTCCTTGTTGGCGTAGAGCGGATACGAACCAAAGCCACCGTTGCCGGTGCCGCCGACGGTGGCTTGCTGAGCGGGCGAGAGCGAACTGATGAAGAAGCGCAGGCGGCCATTAGCGAGCGCTCCCTGCACATAGCCCACGACCAGCGGGTCGGTGAGGTCGAGCTCGAAGGTCAGCACGCTGTCTTCGGGCACCAGTTCCCCGGGCGCGGCGTTGGTGGTTTGCCCCACGGCCCACGGCCGGGCCTCGAACGGGGCGTTGGTCCACGTGGCGTTGGCTTGGCCGACGTGATTCGCTAGGTCGATCAATTCGCCGCGGGCATCGAACTGCGCGGCAAACGCATTCCGGGTGGCGATGGAGATGTTGCTGCTGGTGAAGGCGTTTAACGGACCGTAGGCGGAATTTTCCAAGAAGGTTTCGGCGGTGAACCCGCCCCGAAAACCGGCGCCGTATAGTTCTATGGGGCGCCCCAAGTCGCCATCGACGACGTAACCGGGCTGGTTCGTCATGTAGGTGACGTAACTGTCGTAGGTCGGGTCGTAGAAGAAGGTTTTGTCCCGCGAGACGGTCACCGACACGCGCACGCGCCGGAGGAGATACCGGGCCGGCGCGGCCTTCGGGGCCACCAAGGCGGCAGTGTCCCAGCCGAGGAGAAACTGGGCGTCCCGCGTGTCGAAGCGGGAATCAAACGAGGCAAAGGTCGAAGCGGTCACGCGGTTACCCGGCTCGAAATCGAACGGATACATCCACCGGTCCAGCGTCGGTTGACCGATCCGGAGACCGAATTCGCCGCCGAGGGCACGCAACGCCACCAGCAGGCACAACAAAAACGCCGACCAGCGCACAGGCCGGTCGGCGAATGAGAAAGCGCTTTTCACGGCGCCCAAGGTGACACGGGTTCAGCGCCGGCGCCAGCCAGCGAAAACCACTAGGCCGAAGCCCGCAGCGGCCAGCGCCCAAGTTTGCGGCTCCGGCACGGAAGCGACGTCCAGGTGGGCGGCATCGAAACTGACGTCCGGGGACGCGGCGTTAAAACTGATCGTGAAATCCGAAGCGTTTAGCCCCGTCAGGTCCCAGGACCAACTGGAGGAGACCGAAACCGCGCCCGGGCCGCCGCCCGCCACCGCGTTTTCCAATTGGGTGCGGGTCGCGCTCAGGGAACCGCTGCCGTAGTTCAGGCTGATGCTGGAGTAATCAAGTTCCAAGCCAACCGTCCGGGCTTGAAATACCACGGCACCGACCGGGCTCGACCCGTCGTAACTGACCGAGTAGGTCCCGACCGTCGGGGGCGGCCCCGCGTAGATGTTGCCCGAACCGGTGAGGAACGCGCCCGGGGTATTCTGTGCAAAGGTCGCATTCGCCGTGCTGCCGGCGAGGTCAGGGCTGTTGGCCCCGGTCGCAGCGGAAAACGCTTCCCAACCGGCGAAGCTGGTGCCCGCTTGACCACGGAACGAGGGGGCGACGAAGAAAGACGTGTTCGCCAACGATTGAGTAGCGCCGGCTGCCAACACGGCCCAGCCAGCAAGGAGTGTAGTTTTCGAAAAACTCATGACGCGTGACAGTTTATCGGGAAGCCACCACCCGGCTAGTGGTGAATTGCCATTTCCTGTCGTCCCTTTGCCCACCGCGACTTTCTGCCGGATCGGGTGAGCCAAGTCACTTCCGCCTTTCGCCCGCGGACTCGCCTGCGGCATCCTGCCGGCATGGCCCCGCTTCAATATCTGCTCTTCGGTCTCGCGCTAGCGGCGACGCTCCTGACCCCACTGGCCGCCGAACCGCGCGTCGCCAGTCGCGCCGAAATCATCTACGGCCGCAAATTTGGCACGGCGCTCACTTTTGACGTCATCAAGCCCGCTCAACCCAACGGCTACGGTGTGCTTTACATGGTGTCCGGCGGCTTCTTCTCCAGCCACGAGGCCATCGACGGTTCCCTCAAGGGCGGACTGCTCACCCCGCTGCTCGAACGCGGCTACACCGTGTTCGCCGTCGTGCACGGTTCGCAACCGCGCTTCGTCATTCCCGAGATCACCGAAGACATCCATCGAGCCATCCGCTTCATCCGCCACCATGCCGCCGATTACGGCGTAAATCCGGGCCAGTTCGGCATCTTTGGCGCCAGCGCCGGCGGTCACCTGTCACTGACCATGGGCACGCAGGGCGGACCCGGCAAAGCCGACGCCAAAGACCCCATCGACCGCGAATCCAGCGCCGTGCAAGCCGTCGCCGCCTTTTTTCCGCCCACCGATTACCTGAATTGGCGCAACCCGGGCGATGACGCCGTGGGCGTGGGCGTGCTCAAAGACTTCAAACCCGCGTTCGGCGCCCGCAGCGACACCGCCGAAAGCCGCGCCGTCTTCGGCCGGGAAATTTCGCCGCTCTACTTCATCAAACCGACGCTGCCGCCCACGCTCCTGATCCACGGCGACGCCGACCAACTCGTGCCCATCTACCAAGCGGAAATCTTCCTGAAACAGGCCGAACACGCCGGCGTAAAGGCACCCGTGAAACTAATCCGCAAACCCGGCCTCCTCCACGGCTGGCCGGGCCTCGACCGGGACGTCGCCACCTTTGCGGAGTGGTTCGACGAACACCTGCGCGGAGTGAAGAAGTAAGGTTGCCTCACCGCCGCCTCATGCCTGCCCACCCCTTTCCCCAGCCCCAGTCCGTAGGCGAAGCCCTCCCCCACTGGCAACCACCGGCCTGGCCGCCCCGAACCCCGCTCACCGGTCGTTATTGTCGGCTAGAACCGCTGGTGCCGGAACGCCACGCGGCCGAACTCAACGCGGCCAACTCGCTCGATACCGAGGGCCGCCTCTGGACCTATCTCCCTTACGGACCGTTTCCGAATTTCGGGAGCTATCGGGCTTGGCTGGAGACGCAATGTGCCGGCGACGACCCGTTATTCTTCGCCATCATAGACGCGACCAGCGGGTGGGCCGTGGGCGTCGCCAGTTACCTGCGGATCGTCCCGGCCAGCGGCTCCATTGAGGTCGGGCACCTCGGGTATTCGCCACGCTTGCAACGCACCCCGGCCGCCACCGAAGCGATGTTTCTCCTCATGGCGCAGGCGTTTGCGCTCGGTTATCGCCGCTACGAATGGAAGTGCGACGCCCTCAACGCGCCTTCCCGCGCCGCGGCCCTGCGCTTGGGTTTCACCTTCGAGGGCATCTTTCGGCAGGCCACGGTCGTCAAAGGCCGAAACCGCGACACGGCGTGGTATTCGCTCCTCGACTCGGAATGGCCCGCCCGCCGAGCCGCCTTGGAGCGCTGGCTCGCGCCGGACAATTTCGCCGCCGACGGCCGGCAGCGGCTGCGGCTTTCAGAACTCACCGCCCGCCCCGATTGAGCCAGCCGCAGGGTTGGCGAACGGTTGGCTAGGGACAGCCTCGCCCCGCCCGGCGGTTACCGCGTCTCAGCGGTTGGCCGGCGCGCTCGCGGCATAGGCCTCAACGAAGCGGACCGCCTGCTGCCGAAACCAATCCCAGTTGCCCGCGGCAACTTGGCGCGGATCAAACAACGGACTACCCACCCCAAAGGCATCGGCCCCGGCCTGCCGGAACGCCGGCAGCGTCTCCACCGTCACGCCGCCGGTGGGCATCAGCGGGATCTCCGGGAACGGCGCCTTCACCGCCCGGATGTGCCCGGGACCGAATTGGTCGGCGGGAAACACCTTCACCATGGTCGCCCCGAGGCGCCACGCGGTGAGGATTTCTGTGGGCGTCAGCGCGCCCGGCATGACCGGCACGCCGCACTCCACACAGCCGCGGATTACTTCCGGAATCACCGCCGGAGTGACGATGAATGACGCGCCCGCCGCCAGCGCCCGGTGCAATTCAGCCACCGTCGTCACCGTGCCGGCCCCGACGTTGCCGCGATCGCCCACCAGCTCACGGACCACGCGGATCAACTCTTCGGCCCCGGCGGAATTCATCGTCACTTCAAAGTTAACCAAGCCACCCGCCAGCGCGGCCGGCACCATGCGTTCGACTTGGTCCCGCGGGAAAAACCGCAGAATGCCGACGAGGGGCAGTTGTTCGAACTGGGCTTCGTTAAATTTTTGATTCATGCGGACCGCGCCAGACTGCGTTTCGCGAGCCATTTACACCAGCCCGACGGCGGCGGCCTTTCCAGAATCAAGGAGGTGACGCAGGAGCACGGCTTGCCCCCGCGCCGCCAGCGGTTCGGCCGCGACGGTTTGCCAACGGGCGGAGAGTCCCCAAGCTTCGGCCGCCAGAGTGTAGGCGGCGCGCAACGCTCCACTGGCGGCGACGATCACCGGCTCGGTCGTCGCCGCTACGGTCGCGAGTTCTGCCCCGATGAGCAGCCCACTGAGAAAGGCCGCGTTGGCCGGGGCCGCCTGCTGGTCGAGCACCTGCCGAGTGCGCACCCGAAAGAGGGCGGCGGAAAGGGGCCGGCGCTGCGCCTCGCCAACGCCTTCGAGGAACGCGGTGCGCTCTAGCGGCGCCGTCGGGTCCGTCGAATGACGGAGCACGCTATGGCGGGTCAGCAGGTCGAAGAGTTCGCCCGTCAGGTAAGTGGTCACGCCGGTAATCTCGCCGGCGACGACGGTGAGATGTTTGGAGTGCGTGCCGGGCAGGATGAATTGGGCGCGGGCGGGCAAGGCGTCGCCAAGTGTCGCGGCGAGCCCGAGCGCCTGGGTTTCTTCACCGCGCACCATGTCCGCCGCGCCGCGAAACCCGGAAATCAGCAGCACGCGTTCCTCCAGCCAAGCCCAGACGGCGTCTCGGCCATCGAGGGCAAACGGGAGCCGGGCGTAGGGCAATTCGCGCCAGCCAAGGGTTGAGCTGGCCATGCCGGAAATCACGACGGGCAATTCCACCGGCGCGCCAAGTTGAGCCAACCCCCGCGCCAGCGTCGCGCGAAAGGCCGCCGCCCGATCACCGCCCGCGGCGGCGAGTTTCGCCGCCCCGTCCTCCGTGCACACCTCGGCAGTGGCCGGGCCACCGAGCCAGCGGAGGCGGAAATGGGTGGTGCCCCAATCGCAACTGAGGAAGTTCATGCCGGTGATTGTTCGTTCTGTCGTTTCAGGTGGGGTCGAGACGCAGTGAGTCCGCAGCGCCAAACCGGTTCATCCTCAACGCCGCCACCGAGCCCATTCGAGACCCGGCCGATCCACGCGAAATTGCACCAACCGCCGCTCCTTGGCTTCGGTGACATAGGCGGTGCAGCCGTCCGGACCCCCAAAGCAGAGGTTCGTGGGATTTGGCCCCAATACCTCAATTTCCCGCAGAATTTCGCCCTCCGGCGAAAGTTTCACGACGGTGCCTCGACCATGCCGCGTGACGTAAAGGTTGCCGTCCACATCGCAGCGCATGCCGTCGAAGCCGAAATCCTCAAACCGCTTGAACAGGCGGCGATTTTTTAGCCGTCCGTGGGCGGTAATCTCGAACGCCCAGATCCGGCGGTGCCCGCTCTCGTTTACGTAGAGGGTTTTTCCGTCGGGGCTGACTTCGATTCCGTTGGTCGTGCCCAAGTCGCCGACTTCGCGGTGCACGTGGCCTTCGGGGGTGATGCGCCAGACTTGGCCCGTGCCGCGTTTCCAGTTGGGATCGCTGGCGTAAAGCGTGCCGTCGGGAGCGAGCGCCAAATCGTTGGGCTGGTTCATCGCAGCGTGGTGCGCAAAGACCCGAAACGTGCGGGTGACCGGGTCCACGCGAAACACGTTGTGCCCCGTGTAGTCCGCCACATACATCAGGCCAAACCGATCGAACCGGATGCCGTTGCCGGCGGATTTGCCGGGCAAGGTGATGAACAGTTCCGCCCGGCCGTCGGGGGTGACGCGGGCGAGATTCTGCGGCTCGCGAAAGCTCACGCAGTAAATGTTCCCCGCCCGATCACAGGCCGGACCCTCGATCCCTTGGGTGAAATCGCCCGCGGTCAACGCGGTGGCCACAAACAGCGCTTCAGCCCGCCCGGCGGGTGCGGCGGCAAAAAGAGTGATGAACCCGGCGAGGGCGAGGGAAACGACCTTCATTCTGGGCCGCGGTGCTACCCGATTCAACCGGCCAACGCCAGTCCCGGAACGCCCCCAGCGACGGAGCACCGCGGCGGAGCAGAGAATTTAAGCCTTCAGTCGGGCCCGGTTTCAGTTTCGCCACGCGTTTTCAGGGGCCGCCACCCAGTCGCCACACAAAGCCTCGCGTTCACCCCGGAGAAACACCCACTGATCCCCGCCCGTGGCCGATTTTTGGCCCAAGGCCGCGGCCAAGTCTGGCGCGCCAATGAGCAACCGAAGTCAAGCGAGCCCCGCGTGGGGGAGCGATGCTGGAAATGGTTCATTCCGGAAACCGTCGCCGGCAGTTCCCCGCCCCCTGCAAGCATTATGAATGCGAATCCAGTGCTCCGATTTCTCCGCCTGCCCACCTTGGCCGCGTGGCTGTGTTTCGGCCTGCACGCCGACGTGTTGGTGGAGTCCGACACCACGGTCGGCCTCGGCGACCCCAGCCTAGAAGGCCAGCGTGTCATCGTGTCGGGGGCGACCCTGACGCTGGCGGGCCCGCACACCTTTTCCGACCTCATCCTGTCGAACCACGCGGTGCTGACCCACGTAGCAGCCCCCCTCGGCCAACCCGCGCAGGCGCTTCGCCTGACGGTCACCGGCCAAGCCCAGATCGACGCCACTTCTCGCCTCGACGCCAACGGCCTAGGCTACGCCGAAACCAACACGCCCGGCTACGGGGGCAACGGCAACTACGCCGGCGGCGGCGGCGGGCACGGCGGCCGGGGGCACCGCAGTGCGGGCCTACCCCTCGACTCCGGCGGGGCGGCGTTTGGTTCCGTCTTGGCGCCCGATTCCTGGGGCGGCGCCGGCGGCCACGGGAACAACACCGCCGCGGTCGTGCCCGGCGGCGGCGTGGTGCAATTGGAAGTGGGCGGAGAACTCTTCCTCGCAGGCACCCTCCGCGCGGACGGGGCGACGGCTTGGATCAACAATCAGGGCGGCGGCGCCGGCGGCACGGTTTACCTCAAGGTCGGCTGGCTGCGGGGCACCGGCGTCATCTCTGCCAATGGCGGCGGCGGCGAATGGGTGGACGGCGGCGGCGGCGCGGGCGGGCGCATTGCACTGCTCTTCGGCACGAACGAGTTCCACGGCACCCTCACGGCCCACGGCGGCAACGGCGCCGGTCAGGGCGGGGCAGGCACCCTCTACCTCCAACCTAAGGGCCCCACGCTGGGCGAAGTGCGGATTCAAAATGCGGCCAGCGGCGAATGGACCCCCCTCACGACTCCCAGCCCGTTTAACCTCGTGATCGGCCCCCACGCCGTGGTCTATCCGCCACAACCACTAACCGTGGGCACCCTCACACTCCAAGACGGCGGCACGCTCGTGCAGGCGGCCGGCACCACCAACTTAAGTGTGACGGCGACCGGCGACGTCGTCATCGCCGCCGGCGGGGTTCTGACGGCCGACGGGCGGGGTTATCCCTTCGGCGCCGACCGCGGTCCGGGCTCTGGCCGCCAAACGGCGTGGGGCGGTTCCGGCGCCGGTCATGGGGGCTGGGGGGCGGACAGCGCCACCGGTGCCCTCGGCGGCCCCCATTACGGCTCGGTGCTACAACCCGTCGCCATGGGCAGCCAAGGCGGGAACGGCGACGGCGGCCCAGGCACCGCGGGCGGCGGCGCCATTCGCCTCCACGTCGCCGGGCGGGTCACGGTGCACGGCCGCCTTTCAGCCGATGGCGCCGGCGCCCCGCCCAACAACGCCGGCGGCGGCTCCGGGGGAAGCCTTTGGATCTCCGCCCACACCCTCACCGGGACCGGCCACATTCGTGCCCACGGGGCGGCAGGCGAATGGGTGGACGGCGGGGGCGGCGCCGGCGGCCGCATCGCGCTCTACTACGTGCACAACGAATTCGCCGGCCCGCTGACCGCCACCGGCGCCAGCGGGGCTGGGGTCGGGGGCGCCGGAACGATCTACACCAAGGGCGAATCAGAACCGCAGGGCGAACTGTTCATCGGCAACGGCGGCCACGCCGGCAACTTCACCGCGCTCCCCTCGCCCGAAGCCTACCGCGTCGTCCTCGGCGGGCGCGCCAACGTCTATCCCGAAACCGCGCTCACGCTTGCCCGACTGGACCTCGTCGGGGCGTCCCAACTCACCCACCTGCGCGGACAGACCAACCTCCAACTGGTGGTCAACGGCGACGTGTTGATTGCCGCCGACTCCACCCTCCATGCCGACGGCCGCGGTTACCCCCTCGGTGAAGACCCCGGCCCCGGAGCCGGCCAACAAACTGCTTGGGGCGGATCCGGCGGCGGCCACGGCGGCTGGGGTGGCTCCAGCGCCACCGGGGCCGCCGGCGGCTGGGCTTACGACTCAATCTTGGAGCCCGTGCGGCTGGGCAGCCAAGGCGGTCCCAGCGACAGCGGCCCGGGCACAGCGGGCGGCGGCGCCATCCGCTTGATCGTGGGCGGCCAACTCGCCGTGCTCGGCCAACTTTCCGCGGATGGCGCGGGCAGTCCGGTCAACAACGCCGGCGGCGGCGCGGGCGGCAGTGTCTGGATCACCGCCCAAACTCTGACCGGCAACGGGCTCATCCGCGCTCAAGGCGGACCCGGCGAATGGGTGGATGGCGGCGGGGGCGGCGGCGGCCGTATCGCGCTGTATTTCGCCACCAACACCTTCACCGGCACCGTGGCCGCGCCCGGCGGCCCCGCGCGGCGCGGCGGGGCCGGAACTCTCTACCAACGCCAGCTCGGTAGCGCATTCGGCCAACTGCTAATCCACAACGGCGGCGAATGGGGCAACTACACGCCGCTGACTTCGCCCGAACCCTTTCACGTGATTCTTGCGGAAAATGCCGCCGTGTTTCCCGAGTCCGCCTTAACGGTGCAGGAGTTGGAAATCCGGGCCAACAGCACCCTCACCCACCTCCCCGGGCAAACCCGGGTGGACCTCCAAGTGCTCCACAATCTGACCGTGGCCGCCGGCGGCCGAATCGAC
>CAIJLV010000042.1 GCA_903821635.1 uncultured Verrucomicrobiota bacterium
CCAGTTGATCGGGCAGGGGCGGAGCACGCGGGAGATCGCAGCACACCTGCACCTGAGTGCAAAGACGGTGGACGCGCACCGCTGCCACATCAAAGAGAAGCTGTCGCTGCACGACGCCACCGCCCTCGTTCGCCACGCCGTCCGCTGGGTCGAAACCCAGAACTACCGCGCGTAGGTTCTTGGCTTGGTGCGGCTGTCCGGTGCGGCAAGAGCCCCCGCTCAGTCGGTAATGTCAGCCCCGAGCCGGTCAGCAGGCTGTCCCCTTGTTAGGAGATTTCCCTAAGCAAACTGCAACGCTTCCCCACTATCAGTTATGCCGCCAAACCCTAAGCTGACACCTATGCGAGAAAGCCAAGGGGGCCAAATCCGCCGGGGGCACAGTGGTTTTTTGGGACTGCGCTGCTTAATTGCCTGCGTGGTGCTGGCCACAGCGAGCCTGACTTGGGCCGCGGAGCCCTCGCCCGTGATCAGTGCGGTGCGAGTGGAGGGCACTAACCTCGTGGTCACCGGCCAAGTGCCCGCCGGGCTGCGCAAAGTCACCTTGGAAAGCCGGACGCGCCTGGAGCAGGGCGCTTGGATTCCGCGGTTAGTCGAGCGGTTAGACGGCAGTGGCGGCGAACGCACCTTCCGCCTCACGCGCACCGAGGACATGGAAATGCTGCGGCTGCGAGCTGACGCCAGTGAGTCGTTTCCCGGTTCATTCTACCAGGGTTCCAATACGTTCACCGGGTTTCCGAGCGGCACCGCTGGCCCCTTCCTGCGGAATGAGGCTTTCCCGGTCACGGACACCACCACGAAGGACGACCCCACCGTGGTGGAGTCCGACATTTGGAAGGTGGCGGGCAACACGCTCTACTTCTTCAACCAGTATCGGGGCTTGCAGGTGATCGACGTCACCGATCCGGACCAATCCAAAGTCACGGGCACGCTCAGCCTGCCCGCCGCCGGCGAACAAATGTATCTGCTGGGGCAACACGTCGTGCTCTTGGCGCGGGACTGCGGGACCAGCGGCAACGGGAGTTCGGTGGTGATCGTGGACGTCACCGGCGGTCAACCGCGCCTCGTGACCAATCTGCCGGTGGCGGGCGTCATTTTGGAAAGCCGCTTGGTCGGGTCGGCCCTCTACGTGGCGTCGGAGTCCTACCGGCCCGTGGCGGCGACCGATCCCATTTTTGAAACCGCGTGGGAATGGGGCAGTCAGGTGTCCGCTTTTGATTTGGCGCAGCCCGCCGCGCCGGTTGCCCGCGAGCCGTTGTGGTATTCCGGTTCGGGCAACGCGATCAGCGCCACCGATCGGTTCCTGTTCGTGGCCACCCGCGACCCTGGGGATTGGTGGCATTCCCAGATCCGCGTGATCGATATCACCGACTCGACCGGGGTCCTGCGCCCGCTCGCCACCGTCAGTCCCCGGGGGCTGGTGCCGGACAAGTTCAAGCTGAACCTCAACGGCGACGTCTTCACCGTCGTCTCGGAAGTCTGGAATCAGCAACGCCAATGGGTCAGCACGTTGGAAACGTTTTCGCTCACCAACCCGACCCAGCCCGAGAAGTTGGGTTTTTTGGAAATCAAGGTGGGCGAACGGACCTTTGCCACGCGGTTTGACGGCACCCGCGCCTACGTCGTCACCTACCTCCGGATTGATCCGTTGTTCGTCGTGGATTTGAGCAACCCGCGGGCACCCCGGGTGGCCGGGGAGATTGAGGTTCCCGGTTGGTCCACTTACATCCACCCGCTGGGCAACCGGTTGGTTACCATCGGGGTCGACGACACGGCCGGTTTCCGCGTCTCCGTCTCGCTCTTCGACGTGCAGGACCCGGCGCGGCCTACGCTGTTGAGCCGGGTGCCGGTCGGGGAAAACTATTCCTGGAGCGAAGCGAACGAGAATGAAAAAGCCTTCGGCATCCTGCCAGAAATCGGGCTGCTGCTCGTGCCGTATCAGGGCTACACCACCAACGGCTACGCGGCGCGGGTCCAACTCATTGAGCTCGGCGAAAACCAACTCACCACCCGTGGCTTCATCGCCCACCAGATGCAGCCGCGGCGGGCCACGGTCCAAGCCGGTCGGGTGTTGTCCCTGTCCGGCCACGAACTGCTCAGTGTCGATGTGGCTAACCGGGATCTGCCCACGGTGCGCCACACGTTGGAATTGGCCTGGCGCGTGGACCGCGTCCTCGTGCACGGCGATTACCTGCTGGAACTGTCGTCCGACCTGAGCTGGGACCAACGGTTCGGGCCGATCCTGCGGGTGGCTTCGGCACTGGCTCCGGATCGGCTCTGGAACCAGGTCGAACTGCGCAACCAGCCGGTCCTCGGGGCCACGGTGCGCGGCACTTCACTCTACGTGCTCCAGGGGAAAACGGAGTGGTTCTGGATTCCCCAGTGGACGGACCAACCCGCCTCGCCCGACGGCACCAACTTGGTCTTCTCCGTGTATGACCTCGCCCAACTCCCCGAAATCCGGCGCGTCAGCGAAACTGAAGTGGCGGTCGCGCCGCTCGCGTCGGGCAACCAATGGCAGCCCCTCTGGCTGCGGCCGGATCTGCTCGTGTGGTCCGGTGGCGGCGACAACCTTTGGGGCTGGTGGGATTGGCGCCGGATGGACGCGGTGGATGCCCGGGTGGCCCCGGGCCTTTGGTGGCCGTGGTCGGGCGGCGGCTCGGGTGGTCGCTTGTTGGCGTTCGAGTTGGGGGCGGCCGCGGGACCGCGTTTCTTATCCGATGTCAACTTGGCCACCAACGAGCGCTGGAACTTTAGCCCGGCGCTGGCGGCGGCCGAGCAAGTGTTCCTGAGTTATGAAGTTTCGGAATTTCTCGAAGGAGTCGTGCCGCCCAACTACGTCGCGCCGGCCCCCACGGTGAGCTTCGATCCCTCGACCGGCAAATACGTGACCAACGCACCACCGAGCGGTTCGTGGGTGCAACGGCACTACCTGCAAGTCGTGGATTACGCCGACCCGACGCATCCCACCGAACGCCGGCCAGTGAATTTGCCCGGTGCCCTCCGCGGTCTCGCCCACCAAGGCGAACTGCTTTACACCGTGGGGCCTCACTTCGACCTCGCCCGCTGGAATACCGAATGGGTCGAGTGGTTGGACGCCAGCGCCTACGACGGCGTCGCCGCGCACCGGATCGACTCGCTGCAACTCTCAAAACTCTGGCCGCATCCCCTCTCGGTGTGGGAGGAGCACGTGTTGCTCGGGCGGCCGGACGAAAACGGCAACGGCGGGCCGCTGCTGGAGACGTGGTCACTGTCGGCGGCCGGTCGGTTCGAGCGGGTTGGTTTCAGCCAACTCACCACCCCGGCGCAGTCATTCCTGCGGTTGGGTCAACTGTTGGCCGTCCAGACCGGCGAGGCGGTGAACCTCTACGACGCCACGCAACCCGCGGCCCTCGGGTTGCTCAAAGCCACCGTCCGCAACGGCTGCCTCGGGTTCGATCTGGGGTGGGGCGACGGTTCGTTGAGCCGCGGCCTCTGGCTGCCGCTGTATGACTATGGCGTCGCCCATTTCCCCTTGCCCTGACTCAACCCATCCAGCCGCTCCTCGCTGTTTACTGCCCTTCCCATGTTGCAACTGATCACTCCCTTCGGGGTCGGCCTACGCGAGCAACCCCGACTCGGGCACGGTCTCACGGACGGCTTGGAGCTGCGCCTGACGGCGATGGAATTGATGAGCCACCTGCTGCGGGAGGAATTGGCGACCGACGGAGAAGTCGCCCCAACGGTGAAATTGAGCGGCTTGCTGCGGGAGGCCATCGGGCAGACGCAGACCTTGGCGCGGGCCGCGGCGAACCCAGTCCCCCAGCCCCGAACGGCGCGCCCCCGCCGGCCCCTCACTGCGGAAGTCTCTTTTCAGAAATCATGAACCTACGCAAAAAAACCATGAACCACGGGGAAGCGTTTCCGCTGCCCGCTGCCAGTTACCGCGGGCCCCGCCGCCGCGTGCTCTTGGTAGACGATCACCCCCTGATGCGGGTGGGATTGCGTGAATTGATTGGTGGGCAGGCGGATTTGGAAGTGTGCGGGGAGGCGGGGAGTCCAGGGGAGGCGATGACGCTATTGGAGCGGGTGAAGCCG
>CAIJLV010000043.1 GCA_903821635.1 uncultured Verrucomicrobiota bacterium
CGACCAGTCCGGCCGCCGCCAGACACACCCTCGGCATCGCAAGCCTTTCGGCTCGGGTAGTTCCACTTCGGCCCGTTGAGACGGAGGAGGGTGCGATCCGGGCGTTGCTGGCGATCCTCAACCGAATCCGCCACGCCGCCCGGCCCGCCTCCGAACCGACACCGGAAATGATCCGGCAGCAGATCGCTGACTTGGAGGAGTATGTCGCAACCTACCCGGATTCGCCCTACACCCCGGGCCTGCATCAGGCCATGGGCGAACTGTTCCGGCGACAGGGCCGGCATTCCAAGGCGCTCGATCATTGGCGCCAGGCGTGGGGGCTGACGAAGGCCTATCCTGACGGTGCCGGCAAGCAGATCGCGGATCGGACACTGGCGCACCTGGCCCGCCAACTGGCCAGCCTTGGGCGGCTGGATGAGCTCTCCGCCTTGGTGACGGAAGCGGGTGGTCGGGCGTTGGACGGCGGGTCACTTTCCGTAATGTGGCGGGAGTCGTTGGAAGCCCTCGCGGTCATGCGCGCCCAGCCGGGCATCTCCTATCGGTGCGGTGTGCTGGCCCTCAACAATGTGGCCACCGAGCTGACGGGAAGGCCGGTGGCAGAACTCCTGAAGATCGAGTCGCCGGTGACCGGATTCAGCCTCGCCGGTCTGGAGGCGCTCGCGGGCCGGAACGGCTTGCGGTTGCGGGCGGCGGTCCGCGAATCGGGCAACGCCTTGGTGGCGCCCTGCGTGATTCATTGGCGGGAAAACCACTATGCGGCGCTGGTGCGAAATTACGGCGACTTTTCAGAGGTGGTAGACCCGACGTTTGGCCACCGGCAGGTGTTGGGCAACGCTGAGATATCCGCCGAGGCGAGCGGCATGTTCCTGATTCCGGAGGACCGGCTGCCGGTGGGATGGAGGTGGCTGGCGCCGGCGGAAGCGGCCGGCGTCTTCGGCAAGGGATACCCCTACCTGCTGTTCAGCGGCCCTGACGGTTCGTGTCCGTCGAGCACCCAGGAGGAGAGCGGAGAGACGTGTCGCGAATGCGCCGGCGGCGGCGGTCCGGGATTTGGACGCGGCGGCGGAGCGGGATCTGGAGGTGGTCCCGGTGGCTGCCCGGGCGGCTGTGCCGATGGGCGCGGCATGCCGGCCTGGTGGGTTTCCGAGCCCTACTTAAACCTTTGGCTGAAAGACATTCCCTTGGCCTATCGCCCCAACAGGGGGCCCGAGGTCCGGCTGGAGTTGAAGCTCAAGCAACGGGGCGCCTCGCCGCTCTACATATACGCCACCAGCTTTGGCGCTCTCTGGCAGTCCACGTGGTCGGGCTACGCCGATGCCCGGACCGTCCTGCGCTACGGGGTGGGCGACCTGATCATCAACGGGCGGGACGGCGAGGTCCTCCCGTTCTACTTCAACCTGGGACAAAGCGAAAGCACCGTGGGCTACTTCAATTACGGAAAGGTCAGGTGGATCACCAGCGGTGGTTCGACCGTGGGCTTTGACCTGGTGCTCCCCGGTGGCCAGGAAGAGCGCTACCGTTTCCGGGGCGGGAACACCGATTACTTTTTCCTCACGGAAATCGTCGACGCTCAGGGCCACATTGTGACGCTCAATTATGACACGATCAGCGATCCCGATGATCCGGTGGTCAAACTGCGGACCGTGGTGGACGCCGACAGCAACACCTTCACCCTGAACTACGACCATGGCACCGATCCCAGCTTGGTGACGTCGGTCTCGTCCACGGTGGCGGGGACGGCGGAATTGGGTTATGACGACGGCATTCACCTGACCGACCTGACGGACACCGTCGGCATCAAGAGCGAGCTGACCTACGATGGCACCGGCTGGCCGCTCACGCTGGTCACCCCCTACGGCACCACGGAGTTCACCCTGTATGATGCCGGTGGCGGTGGCGCAACCGACCGCACGGCCCTGATCACCGAGGCCGACGGCGGCCAGCACTATTATGCCTTTGCCGGCGGCTATGGCCCCGATGCGGATCCCCCGGTGCCGACCGGCACCCCGCTTGGCACGTTGGATACGGGCGACGGTTACAACCGGAATTCGTTCTACTGGGGGCGGATGCAGGTGCCCCAGTTGAGCACCCAGTCCATCGCGGGCATGAGCACCTCGGACCTGAACCTTGCCCGGATTCGCCATTGGCTGGGCTTCTACGATCCGCACGGCAACACTCCCGTGAACACCTTGTCCTGGGAAATTGAACCCAGCCCGGATGGAACGCTCCAGGGGCAGTCCACCTGGTATGACCATGCCGACAAACCCCTGGAAAGCTTCCAGGGCTCGGAGATTCTCCCCGCCGTCATCGCCCGGGTGATGCCTGACAGCACTACCTGGTATCAATACTTCGTCCGCAACGACCTCGGCAACGTCACCCTGTCCGTCGAGAAATGGGTGGACGGGGGCAGCACCCTTTACCGCACGAACAGCTACGCCTACGCGGCCAACGGGATCGACCGGACCCAGCATGTCGGCCCCGACGGCACCACCAACCGGTGGAGCTACAACGCCTACCACCAGCCGCTTTACCACACCAACGCCCTGAACGGGGTGACCGCCTACACCTACAACGCCAACCGGCAACTGGCGACGGTCACGACCCCGGCCGGTCTGGTCACCACCTACACCTACAATGGCACCACCACCGCCCTGGAAAAGACGGTGGCTTCCATCTCCGGCGCCCCGGTCAGCACCAATGCCTACGCCCGTTACCCGGGCCAGACCTACGTCCGCGCCAGCCTCAACGGCGGCAACCTGACCAACGTCACCTCCTGGCAGGTAGCCACCGATCCCCGGGGGCTGACCGTGACCAACATCCACGACGCGCTCGGTCGCCTCTGGGAACGCCGCTCCAGCGGACTGGTCGAGCTGATGCATTACGAACTCTTCCCCGGCCAAAGCTACACCGACAGCACCGGCGGCAAGCGCCTTCTCGACCGCACCGCGCTGGTAAAGGTCGTGGGCGGCACGAATTACAGCACCAACACCTGGACCTACGATGGGATCCGCCGGCCCGTGTATGAGGGCGATGCCCTGGGCACCCTCACCGCCCTGCAATACTGCGACTGCGGCGGCCCCAGCCAAGTCACGCTCGGCTACGGCCTGAGCCTCGCCGAGACCACCACCAATGCTTACAACCTCGCCGGCTGGAAGACCAACGTGTGGTTTCCCGGCTCCGGCAGC
>CAIJLV010000044.1 GCA_903821635.1 uncultured Verrucomicrobiota bacterium
ATTATCTGGCGCGTTTGGTGCCTTGCAAGGCAAAGAGATTCATCCGACACCAAACGTGATCTTTAGCCCGAAGAGCACAACAATAGCTATCAGGAAAAGTATTCCACGCAACGTCCACTTTATGCCTCGCAGTTGGTCGGTTTGAAGTCGAGCTTCCTCGCGTATGAGCGAATTGTGTATAGACACCGGTTCCTTCTCGGCCAAACTCAGTGACTCGAACTTCGCGAGAAGCGTGGGACAATCCTTCAAGAGTGAAGCCGCCAACCACTGCTCAGTCTCGTAAATGACCTTGGTGTCATCCGGCAGCGAACCGGTCTCTCGCATTTTTAGCAACTCCCACGTGTGGTGCGGTCCCGAAATCTTCCCGCTAATGTCGACTAAGTAACGTTCGTTCATGTTTACCTCGTGTCATCGATGGTCGCGTTTTCCGCCTAACAGTTAAGTGAGCCGCAATTTTGCGGTTGATGGTTGATGCCGATTTTTGGGAGCCGCTCCATTCGGTGGTCGAGAAGCGAGTTGCCGGAGCACGCCCGTTTTCCAACTCGCCAACGCCTTACACCTTCCCAGCCTCCTTCGTCCAAGCGTCCTTCATCGTAATGGTGCGCAGGAAGACCGGTTGGCCGGGCTGGGAAGCGACCGGGTCGGGCCAAAAATAGCCGAGCCGCTCGAATTGGAAGCGGGCGCCGCTTTCCGGCTGGGCCAGGGAGGCTTCCAGCTTGGCGGTGACCACTTCGAGCGAGTGCGGGTTCAGCACGCTCTTGAAGTCGCGCCCGTCTTTTTCGGGTTCCGCCTCGGTGAAGAGCCGGTCGTAGAGTCGGACCTCCGCGGCCACGGCGTGCGGGGCGCTCACCCAGTGGATGGTGCCCTTGACCTTCTTGGCGGAATTGGGTCCGCCCGAGCGGGTGTCGAGGTCGGCGGTGCAGCGGAGTTCAATCACCTGGCCGGCGGCGTCCTTCACCACCTCGTCGCAGCGGATGATGCAGGCGTATTTGAGGCGCACTTCGCCACCGGGGCGCAGCCGGAAATACTTGGGCGGCGGGACGTCCATGAAGTCGTCCTGCTCGATCCAGAGCTCGCGGCTGAAGGGGAGCTTGCGGGTGCCGGCGTCCGGGTCAGTGGGATGGTTGCCGGCCTCGAATTCGAGGACTTCGCCGGGGGCGAGGTTCGTGAGCACGACCTTGAGCGGGCGGAGCACGGCCAAGCGACGAAGCGCCACCTGATTGAGCTCTTCGCGGAGGGCGTGTTCGAGCACGGCGACGTCGGTGACGCCGTTGAATTTGGTCACGCCGATGCCGAGGGCGAAGGTGCGCAGGGCGTTGGCCGGCACGCCGCGGCGGCGCAGGCCGGAGATCGTGGGCATCCGGGGATCATCCCAGCCGGTGACGAGGTGCTCGTTCACGAGGGCGAGCAGCTTGCGCTTGCTCATGATGGTGTAGCTGAGGTTCAGCCGGGCGAATTCGAACTGATGGGGCAGGGGACGGGCGAGCCCGAGCGACTGCAAAATCCAATCGTAGAGCGGCCGGTGGACTTCGAATTCCAGCGTGCAAATGGAGTGAGTGATGCCCTCGATGTAATCACTCAGGCAGTGCGCGAAATCATACAGCGGATAGAGGCACCAAGTGTTGCCGGTATGGTGGTGGGCGGCGTGGCGGATGCGGTAAATGACCGGATCGCGCAGCCAAATGTTGGGCGAGGTCATGTCGATCTTCGCCCGGAGCGTGCGGGCGCCGTCGCGGAAGTCGCCGGCTTTCATCCGCGCGAAGAGTTCGAGGTTTTCCGCCACCGACCGGTCGCGGAAGGGGCTGTTGGTCCCGGGCCGATCGGGCGTGCCGCGATACTTCTCGGTGTCTTCGGGGGAGAGGTCGCACACGTAGGCCTGTCCGAGCGTGATGAGCTGGACCGCAAAGTTGTAGAGCGGGACGAAGTAATCCGAGGCGTAGAAGGGTTCGACGTCGGCGCTGCCCCCGGTGGCCGGCGCGAGGTGATAGTCCGTTTGGCCGTTCACCGATTGCGCCTCCGGCGTCTTGCCCTTGGGCTTGAAGCCGAGGCAGTGGTCTGCCCAACCGCCAATCAACCACTGCACGTCGGCCATGATCGACTCGACGTATTCGAGGTCTTCCTTGGTGGGATTGGTGTCGTCCATCCGCAGGTTGCAGAGGCCGCCAAACTGGCGGGCGATGCCAAAATTCAGGCAGATCGATTTGGCGTGCCCGATGTGCAGGTAGCCATTGGGCTCGGGCGGGAATCGGGTATGAATCTGCGAATAACGGCCGGCTGCCAAATCGGCAGCCACGAGGTCGCGGATGAAATCACTGGGAGCGGTGGGCGCGGTGCCCGGATTGGCAGGTGCGTCAGACATACACAAACAAACGGCGCGGATTGATACGGGGCGGGGCGGGGGAAGTCGAGGGTCCGCCACGACGGGAATTTTGCGGGTGAAGGCCCAGTCGGCAGGCTCCCGACTTGACGCGGGCAGTGATTTGCATTTCTGTCTAAACAGAAATTACGGAACAAACATGAATACCCTCTCACCCGTCGAACAGCGTTTCGTCCTGCATTGGGGGGAGATGGGCACCCGCTGGGGCATCAACCGGACGGTGGCCCAAGTCCATGCGCTGCTTTTTCTCGCGCCCAAGCCCATGAATGCCGAGCAGATTCAGGAAACCTTGGGCGTGGCCCGCTCGAACGTGAGCACCAGTTTGAAGGAACTCCAAGGCTGGGGAATTGTGCGGTTGGTCCATCTGGCGGGCGACCGGCGGGACCATTTTGAATCGCTCAAAGATGTCTGGGAAATGTTCCGGGTGGTGCTGGACGAACGGAAGAAGCGCGAACTCGATCCCACCCTAGCCATGCTCAATGCGTGCATCGAGGAAGCCGCGAAGGACAAGGACACCAGCGAGTATTCCGAACAACGTCTGCGTGACCTACATGAATTCTTCCAGACGACGACCGGGTGGTATGGCCACCTGCGGACTTGGCCGGCGGAAGCCGTGACCAAATTGGCAAAACTGGGCGACAAGGCCCTGAAACTCCTCGGCCTCGGCACCTGAACCCCTTTTTTTGGAGCCCAATTTCTGTGACAACAGAAACAACTGACAATAACGGCGTCGCAATCACGCCCAAGCAGCGCGGCCGCGTCTTCTACGATGCCACCTGCCCGCTGTGTCGCCAGTCCCTCGAACGGCTCGGGCCGATCTTTCGGCGACGCGGCTTCGCCTTTGTGACGTTGCAGGAATCTTGGGTCGCCGCGGACTTGGGCCTCACGGCCATCGAACTGCGGCGGGAGATGAAACTTCAGCTCGCGGACGGCCGGGTGGTTGGCGGCGTGGACGCGTGGATTGAGCTGGGGCGGGCGGTGTGGTGGCTCGCGCCGGGCGCGGCGCTCCTGAAGCTTCCGGGCATCGGGGCGCTGGCCCGGGCCGGCTATCGCTGGCTGGCCCGGAACCGCCATTGCCTCAGCGGCATCTGCGGATTGGAGATGCCGGTCGGTCACCGGCCGCACCACGCGGCGACCACCTTCCTAGAATTGCCATGAATCCCCTCACCCCTTGGCTCGAAAGGTGGCGGCGGTGCTGCGCCCTGTTGGGCGCGGCCACGTTCGACCGTTCGTTCCTCATGCGAAACATCACCCACGAATGGCGCGCCGACGGGCAGCGCCGGGAGCAAGAACTATGGAACTGAAACCGAAGCTTGTCCTAGCCGGGGGCGCGGGTTGCCTGGGCCGGTTGCTGCGCGACCACTTTGTCACGGCGGGATTCGAGGTCGTCATCCTGTCGCGCCGCGCGGAACCGGGAACCGTGATTTGGGACGGGGAAACGCTCGGGCCATGGGCCGCTGAACTGGAAGGAGCGGAAGCCGTGGTCAACTTGGCCGGTCGGTCGGTGGACTGCCGCTACACGGCGGCCAACCGCCGGCAAATCATGGACTCGCGCCTCCGTTCGACCCGCGTCTTGGGCGAAGCCATCGCGCGCTGTGAGCGGCCACCCAAGGCCTGGCTCAATTCCAGCACCGCGACCATCTACCGGCACACATTCGGTCCTGCTTGGGACGAGGCGGGCGAGATCGGCGGCTGCGCGGCAGCCAAGGACGAGTATTCCGTGGAGGTGGCGACCGAGTGGGAACGGGTGTTCCAAGCCGCGAACACGCCGCAGACCCGCAAAGTGGCCTTGCGCATGGCGATGATCTTGAGCCGGACCGGCGGCGTCTTTCCCGTGCTCGACCGGTTGGTGCGGTTCGGCCTGGGTGGATCGATGGGCGGCGGCCGGCAGTTCATGTCATGGATTCACGGCGACGATTTTTGCCGGGCGGTCGAATGGCTGGCCCGGCATGAGGAAATCAACGGGCCCGTGAACTTGGCCGCGCCGGATCCGCAGCCGAACGCCGAGTTTCTGCGCCGCTTTCGCCAGGCACGGGGCGTGAAGGTGGGCCTGCCGGCGGCGCGTTGGATGCTCGAAGTGGGCGCTTTCTGCCTGCGAACGGAGACCGAACTGATCATCAAGAGCCGCCGGGTGGTGCCCGGCCGCTTGTTGGCCACGGGATTCGAGTTCCGCTTCCCGACCTTACCGTCCGCCTTGGCCGAACTCACCGGCGCCAAACTCTGAACCGACCCGACCTGGGGGCTGAGCTGGGCACTGGTGAACTACAACCATTCACGGGCGGGGGAAAACGGGTGCGGAAGTGGCGCGGAACGGCGACCCACGTGAATTGAGCCTTGCGTGGGGCCCGGACCGCTGCGAATCAGCCGGCATGAAGTTTCCCCGCTGGTTGCTGTGGTCGGTCTTGGCTGCGGGATCCGTGGTGGCTCAAACCGCTGGTGCGGGTAGCCGAAACGGGGGCATTTCGTTCGTCACCCGGCGGCTGACGACGGCAGGTGCAGGCGGTCAGGCGGGCAATTTCTTCGCGGCGGGTGGGGTTTCAACTGCCCCCGCCGGGGCGGGTCAAACCGCCGGGACCGTGGCCCCGGTGCTGGCCGGAACGCCCCCCAGCCCGCAGCGACTCACTGACCCCAAGGCACTAGCGGCGCTGCGCCAATTGGCGGCCCGGGGTGATCGGGAGGCCCAACGCTTGCTCGGTGAGCAGGCCGCGTCCGGTCGGCCGGCGAGGCGCTGAACCGTCGGCGCGTTCGTTCGATTTCGCCCTTCCCGAAATAAGGTTCGCCGTTATCTTGCGGCCGCTTTTCCGCCGCGTTCGGGCAACACCCCAGCGCGGCCCTTTGATCAATGGACGCAGCGCATATCCGCAATTTCAGCATCATCGCCCACATCGACCACGGGAAGACGACTCTTTCCGACCGGTTGTTGCACATGACGGGCACCATCGCCACGCGCGATATGGAGGACCAGCTCCTCGACGCGATGGATCTCGAACGGGAACGTGGCATCACCATCAAGGCGCATCCCGTCACGATGCTCTACAAGGCGAAGAACGGCGAAACCTACGAGCTGAACCTGATCGACACCCCGGGCCACGTGGATTTTGCCTACGAGGTGTCCCGCTCCCTGAGTGCCTGCGAAGGTGCGTTGTTGATCATTGACGCCGCCCAAGGGGTCGAGGCGCAGACGGTCGCAAACGTCCACCTGGCGATGAAGCAGAACCTGCTCATCATCCCGGTGATCAACAAAATCGACCTGCCGCACGCCAACATTCCCCAGGCGAAACAGCAACTGGAAGACATCATCGCGATCCCCGCCGAAGACGCGATCCTCGCCAGCGCCAAGGAAGGCATTGGCATCGAGGACATTCTGGAGGCGATTGTGGCTCGCGTGCCGGCTCCGGTGCCGTCGGGTGCGAAGTCCTTTCAGGCGCTGATTTTCGACAGCTACTTCGACACTTACAAAGGCGTCGTCATTCTCGTCCGCATCACCAGCGGCGAGTTGAAGGCCGGCATGCACGTCAAGCTGCTGCACTCCGGCAAGACGGTCGAAGTGAAGGAAGTGGGCTCGTTCAACCCCAAGCCTTACACCCGCGACCGCCTCGAAGTCGGCGAGACCGGCTACATCACGGCCAACATCAAGACGCCGCGCGAAGTCAAAGTGGGCGACACGATCACCGACCCGCGGAATCCCTCCACCGAGTTACCGGGCTTCCAAGAGATCCGGCCGATGGTTTTCTCGGGCATTTATCCGATCAACACTGCCGACTACGAACAGCTCAAGGTGGCCGTCTCCAAGCTGCAGCTCAATGACTCGGCGCTGACGTTCCAAACTGAAAGCTCCGTTGCCCTCGGCTTTGGTCTGCGCTGCGGTTTTCTCGGTCTGCTCCACATGGAAATCGTGCAGGAACGGCTCCGGCGCGAGTTCGACATGGACATCATCGCCACCTATCCCAGCGTGGTCTATCAGATCAAGATGACCGACGGGACCGAAAAGCAGGTGGATAATCCGGCGTTCATGCCCGACGTGACCTATATCGACACGATTTTTGAACCGATCGTGAAGGCGTTTGTCATCTGCCCCGGAGTGAACATTGGCGATATCATGTCGCTCATCGCGGAAAAGCGCGGTGAGATCCGCACCACCGAAACCCTGGATGCCCGGCGCGTGATGCTTACCTGCAAGATCCCGCTCAACGAAATCCTCATCGACTTCCACGACCGCATCAAATCCATCACCCGCGGCTACGGCTCGATGGATTATGAACCCGAAGGTCACGAAGCCAGCGACATGGTGAAACTCGACATGATGGTCAACGGCGAGGTGATGGAAGCCTTCTCCAGCTTGGTGCATCGCTCCAAGGCGGAAGCCCGCGGCCGCATGATTGCCGCCAAGCTCAAGGACGTCATCCCGCGGCAACAGTTCCAGGTCGCCATCCAAGCCGCGATTGGCGGCAAGTTCATCGCCCGTGAAACCATCAGCGCCCTCCGCAAGGATGTGACCGCCAAATGCTACGGCGGCGACATCAGCCGCAAACGCAAGCTGCTGGAGAAACAGAAGGAAGGTAAGAAACGCATGAAGACCGTCGGCTCGGTGGAAATTCCCCAAGAAGCCTTCGTCGAAGTGCTCAAGACCAACTAGGGCAGGGGCGAGGAACCGGCGCGAGGCCTCGGGCCCGCCCGGGTCCTCCTCGCCCGGTCTCGCTTTCTCCACCCCACTCGCATGTATTTGTTCCGCTGGCTTACCTCCCGCACGGTCCGCAAGGCCGGCGAACTCGCCGATGTCGTCAAAAAGATCCTCAACCACCAGCGCGACCGGTTGAGTGCGGACGCCATTGGCCGGGTGGAAACCGCGCTCGCGGAGTTTGCCCAAATCGTCCGCAGCGGCGCTGACTCCGCCACGATCAAGGCGGCCATGGACGCCTTGGAAAAGACGGCCAACGAGTGGCTCAAGCCGTATCCCAACGCCAGCATCCGGGAGAACCTCGTCATGCTGCTGGAGATCGCGATTCTGATCATTGGAAGCCGCGCCTTTTTGGTCCAACCGATGGTGATCCCGACCGGTTCCGCGCAACCCACGCTCTGGGGCATCACCTACCAAGATTTGCGCGACACCCCAGCGGTTGAAATTCCGGCCCTACCGAAACGCCTCTGGGAGCGCTGGATCGACGGCGTCAGTTACTACCATTTTGTGGCCAAGACGGACTGCCAGATTACCGGGTGGCAGGAAAAGCCGACGACCGTGCTCCCGTTTGTCAAAAAGCAGGCCCTGCGCACCACGGCGGGCGAAATCACCGTCTGGTTTCCGCCGGATGACTTTCCGCGC
>CAIJLV010000045.1 GCA_903821635.1 uncultured Verrucomicrobiota bacterium
GCCGCTGTGGCCGTCGAGGAGCGCGTATTCACCGGTGCGGACGTGGCGGGTGACTTCGCCCAAGCCGACGACGGCCGGTAGTTTTAATTTGCGGGCCATGATGGCCGTGTGGCTGGTCTTGCCGCCGCCGTCGGTGGCAAAGCCCAGCACATGGCTGCGATCCAGCAGCGCCGTGGTGCTGGGGGAAAGGTCGGGCGCCACGACGATGACGGGTTCCGTAAGGCGGCTGAGGTCGGAAGCCGAAGCGACACCCAGCAAGTTGTTGAGCACCCGCTGTTCAACATCCCGCACATCGGCGGCGCGCTCGCGGAGGTATTCGTCTTCCACGGCTGCCAGGGCAGCGGCGTATTTACCGGCGACCTCGTGAAAGGCGGCCTCGGCATTCTGGTGCTTTTCGGTGATTCCGCGGGTCACTTCGTCGAGGAGAGTCGGATCGTCGAGCACGAGTAGATGCGCCTCGAAGATGTCTGCCTCCGTGGTGCCCATGGCGATCGTCACTTGGCGCTGGATGGCCTGCAATTCGTGCCGGGTTTGCACCAAGGCGCGGCGAAAGCGTTCGAGTTCGCCGGCGACTTCAGCTTCGGCCAGTTCATGCTCAGGAAGCTCGGCGTGGCCGTTTCCGAGCACAAGCACCTTGGCGTGCGCGACCCCGCCGGCAGCAGCAACGCCGCGATAAATCCGTTCTCCGGTTGGCTGGGGGGTGTTCACTGGCGAAAAATGGACCGGACTGCCGGCGCTCAGTTCAATTTCAGGAAGTTGGCGAGCAGACTCCGGCCGTTTTCCGTGAGGATGCTTTCCGGGTGAAACTGCACGCCCCAGATCGGCAGAGTTCGATGTTTGAGCCCCATGATTTCGTCTTCAGCTGTCCAGGCGGTGACTTCGAGTTCTGGCGGCAGCGTGTCCCGTTGGGCTACGAGCGAGTGGTAACGGGTCGCATTGAAGGGGTTCGGCAGGCCGGCGAACAGGTCCTTTCCGTCGTGGAAGATCGGTGAGGTTTTGCCGTGCATCATGCGGTAGTTGACCACGACGGATGCCCCAAACGTGTGTGCGATGCACTGGTGCCCCAAGCACACGCCCAAGAGGGGAATGCGTTGTTCGGCGAAAGCTTTGATCAGGTCGTTGGAGAGGCCAGCTTCGCGCGGCGAGCACGGCCCGGGTGAAATCAGCACCCGCTCTGGCTGCAAGGCCAAGGCCTGCTGAACGGTGATCTGGTCATTGCGATGGACCTGCATCTCCACGCCCATCTCGCCCAAGTATTGGACGAGATTGAAGGTGAACGAGTCGTAGTTGTCGATGACCAGCAACATGGGCGTGAGGCTACCCGGGGCTGGGCAGTTTGGGAAGCCGGCAGACCGGTTTGGCTACTCAAACTGCGCAGCCGACTGGGGCGGCCGGTGGCTCTAGGCCCGGGCCGGTGGGCGCGGCCACGTCAAGAGGACGACGGCCCCGACGATGACTGCCGCCGCAAGCCCCATCGGTGGGGTGAGTCGCTCGCCGAGCAAGGCCCAACCGAGAAAGATGGCGATCACCGGGTTCACGTAAGCATAGGTCGAAACCTTGGCGGGCGAACTGACGCCCAATAGCCACACGTAGGCGCTGAAGCCCAGCCAAGAGCCAAACACGATCAGGTAACCTAGGGCCGCGAGTGAGCGGAACGAAACTACGGCGGTTTGAAGCCGGCCGAATTCACCCAACCCCGCGGCGACCGCACACATCACCAAACCGCCGCTGAGCATTTGCAGGCTCGCCCCCATCCACGGCGAAGCGGGCTTCGCGGTGTATTTTGCGAACATGGAACCCGCAGCCCAGCACATCGTGGCCAGCAGAAGCGCCAACGCCCCGCCCCAGTGGATTGGGCCAAGGCCCGCCTCGCGGCGCAGCACGAGCAACGCCACCCCCGTCAGGCCCAGGCTGATGCCCAACCACACCGGCCAGGCCGGCCGGTGGCCACCGGGTCGGGCCCATTCAATCACTGCAAACCAAACCGGCGCGGACGCGATGAACAGGGCGGCGAAACTGGAGGTGACGAATTGTTCCGCCCACGCCACTAAGCCGTTGCCGCCCAAGAGCATGACGGCGCCGGCGACTGCCGAATTGCGCGCTTGGAGCCGGGTCGGCCAAGGCCAGCCGCGCAGCTTCAGGAATAACAGCATCAGCGCCCCCGCGAGGGTGAAGCGAACGCCGCCGAGCAGGAATGGCGGCATCGTTTCCACCCCGATGCGAATGGCGAGGTAGGTCGAACCCCAGATCAGATACACGGCGGCGAAAGCCAGCAGGACCAGCGTGCGCGGCGGGTTGGCCGGGCTTGGCGGAGCGTTGGGAGACACGATGGGGCGAAGAGCGAACGGTGGCGGTGCGGCAGAAATAAAACCCCGCCGCGGTGACCGGCGGGGTCTTAAAACGACGTTTTGGTTTTCTGTCCCAAGGAGGGCCGCGACCCACCGGGCCGGCTAACGTGGAACACAATTAGCCGCCGGTGGGTTGGTCAGCGCCGCTCACTCCTTTTTCACCGCCGCCTTCACTTCGAGGTGCAGGTCGCGGAGCTGGCGCGGGGTCACCTGGCTCGGGCTGTCGGTCATGAGGCACACGCCCTTCGCGGTCTTCGGGAAGGCGATGACGTCGCGGATGCTTGTCGTGCCGCAGAGGATCGCGATGAGCCGATCAAAGCCGAGCGCGATGCCGCCGTGCGGAGGCGCGCCATACTTGAAGGCTTCCAGCATGTAGCCGAACCGGCTCTGAGTTTCGTCCGGCGGAATCTGGAGCAGCTCCTCGAAGATGGTCTTCTGCACGTCGGGCTGATGGATGCGAATCGATCCACCGCCAAGCTCCACGCCGTTCACCACGATGTCGTAATGCTGGCCGCGGACCTTCTTCGGGTCGGTCTTGAGCAGCGGGATGTCGTCCGCGACGGGTGCGGTGAACGGATGATGGCTGGAATACCAGCGGTTCATCTCGCGGTCGAAGCCGAGCAGCGGGAACTCGATCACCCACAGGAAATTGAACTGCTTCGGATCGAGCGTGAGCTTCCCCTGCGTCTTGAGCACGTCGGCGCAGTAGAGGCGGATCTTGCCTAAGATTTCGCAGGCGTTCAGCCACTGGTCGGCGGCGAAGAGAATCAGGTCGCCCTCTTGAATCGCCAGCTTGCTGGTGAGCGCGGCCTTCTCGGCTTCGCTGAAGAACTTCACGATGGGCGATTTCCATTCACCGTTCTCCACCTTGATGTAGGCGAGACCTTTCGCGCCGAAGCCCTTCGCGGTCTCGGTCATCGTTTCGATCTGGCCCTGCGTCGCGCCAGCGAGGCCGCGGGCGTTGATGGCCTTGACCACGCCGCCGCTGGCGATGGCGCCGCTGAAGACCTTGAACGTGCTCGCGCGGAATTCCTCGGTGAAGTCCACGAGCTCCATGCCGAAGCGCGTGTCCGGCTTGTCGATGCCGAAGCGGTTCAGCGCCTCTTCAAAGCTGATGCGCTTGAAGGGCGTCGCGATGTCGATGTTCAGCGCGGTCTTCCAGACCTTCTTCAGCAAACCTTCGATTAGCGCGTAGATGTCTTCGCGGTCGATGAACGACATCTCGATATCGACCTGCGTGAACTCCGGCTGGCGGTCGGCGCGCAGATCCTCGTCGCGATAGCAGCGGGCGAGCTGGAAGTAGCGTTCGATGCCGCTGACCATGAGGATCTGTTTGAACTGCTGCGGCGACTGCGGCAGCGCGTAGAACGTGCCGGGATCGCGACGGTTCGGGACGAGGAATTCGCGCGCGCCTTCCGGGGTCGATTTGAAGAGCGTGGGCGTCTCGACTTCGAGGAAGCCCTGTTCGTCCATGAAGCTGCGCGTGGCGATGGCGACCTTCGAGCGGACGCGCAGGTTGCGAATCATCTCCGGGCGGCGCAGGTCGAGGTAACGATATTGGAGGCGCAGCTCTTCGTTAACCTTGTTGGCGACCTCGGGGTCATCGACCGGGAAGGGCAGCACTTCGGCGTGGTTGAGCACGGTGCAGCCTTTGACCAACACTTCCACCTGGCCGGTGGGGATTTTTTCGTTGTTGGTGCCGGCGGGGCGGCTGCGGACTTGGCCGGTGATCTCGATGACGGACTCGCTGTGGAGATGCGTGGCGCCTTCGAAGACGTCCTTCGGCAAATCAGCGGGATCGAAAACGGTTTGCGTGCGCCCTTCCCGATCGCGGAGGTCGATGAAGAGAACCCCGCCCAAGTCGCGGCGGGAATGGACCCAGCCGGTGAGAGTGACCGTTTGCCCGGCGTGTTCCGCGCGGAGCTCGTTGCAATGATGCGTGCGTTTCATGGCGTCAAGCCGGGGCAGGTGACCTGATTCCCGGCAAAAATGAAGGCAGAGCTTGGGCAGCGGGGGCCCAGTTGGCAAAAGGAAGTTTCCGGGCGGAACAGTAGGCGTATGGCTCGCCGCCCGGCGGGGAATTAGCTCAAGATTTTGAGCCGCAAAACCGATTGCCATCCGTCCGGCTAAGTCAGAGTGTCAACCCGCTCTATTCGACCCAAGGACGAACCTTCGACCCGACTGTATGAACTTGATCTCTCGACGTTGGTCCACCCGCGGCGCCGCCGGTCTGCGAGTGGACCGATTCCGTTCCCTTTGGGGCCTCGCCACACTGGCGTTGGTCTGCCAAGCGCAGGCCATCACCGACATTGCTGAAGGTGAATTGCTCTGGTTGCAGGGGTTCGATGGCAACCCCGCCACTTCGGGCTTTCGAGTTGAGGGCACGCTCTTACTCCGGTCGGTGGACGACATCGCCCACATCGGCATCAACCTCAATTCCGGAGCCATCACCAACGCCCCGACGGGCACGATCCGGGTTGAAGTTGGCGTTTCCGGCAATCGGTTCATCAATGGCTCCGTGCTGAATCAAGGCCAGTTCAAGGTGGACAGCTCGCTCGCGTTCCCCGGCGCCAACACCTTCTTTCTCAACACCGGCACTTTCACCGTCGGCGAAACGTTCGTCGCACGTTTCTTCGGCCAAAAATCCCAGTTCACCCAGCAGGACGGCCTGCTCAGCGTCGGCGCCCAAGGGTTTGAATTTTACGACGGCACCTTTGCTTACACCGGCGGCGCCATCTCCGGCCAGCCCCTGTTTTTTCGCACGCAAGTCACCTACGCTACCGCTGACGATGCGCCGTTCCAGCCGCGCCTGATCGGACCGGGCGGCAGCTTCCGCGGGCCCCTCGGCCCCAACCTCTTTCTGCGCATCCTTGGTGCCAGCGGGCAGGGCGGCGACACGGCGGTAACCCTGGAAGAAGCCGGTGCGCTCCGTGGTCGGATGGAGCTCGGGCAATACTTTGGCGGCAGCAACGTGCGGGTCGTGGCGGCGGGCGGCAGTCTCACGGTCGCCGCCACTGGCAGCCTGACGGTGAAGCCCACGGGCGGCGGTGCGGCCACACTGGTGGGTAACCTGATTAACGACGGCACCCTCAGCGTCAGCGCCGGTTTTGCCGTCGCCAATGGCGACACCACCGCGACGAACCGGGCCACGTTGACCATGCAAGCCGGCGGCAATCTCCAATTTGCGGGCGGCTTCCGCCATGAAGCTGGCGCGTTGAACCTGCATGGCGCGACGCTGGGGGCAGCCCATGGCGTGACGCTCGCGGGGCCTGAGGCGCGGTTGGCCGGCGTATTGCAAGCCGCCGTGACCAACGAAACCACGCTCAGCCTCAGCCAGAACGACGGGGAGTTGGTCGTGACGGGTTCCTGGGTCAACGATCCCGCCGCCACCCTGAAACTGGAATTGTCCGAAGGCGGATTGCTCAACCCGCTGCTGACGATCACCGGGGTTTTGAACGCTGCCGGGGCGCTGCCGGTGACTTTGCTGTCCGGGTTTGAACCGCAGTTGGGGGACACCTTCCCGCTCTTCAAGATGCAGTCCCTTACCGGACAGTTTCGTCCCTTTACGCTGCCGCCGTTGCCCGCGGGGCGGTTCTGGGAATTACTTCGAGCCCCGACAAATTGGACCCTAGTGGTCCGCGACCAGCCCCCGGCACCGCGGTTGAAGCTGACGTTCGCCGAGGGCTTGCCGACGATTGCGGTGCTCGGCACGCCCGGCCGGTCCGCGACGCTTTACGGATCACTGGACCTGCAACGCTGGGAAAGCATTCGGACCGAAGCTCCGTTTAAGGGCGAATTCAGCGTGGTCGCGCCGGATATGGGCAGCGATTCCCCACGGTTTTTCCGGGGTGAAATCGAGCCCTGACTCCTGCCTATTGCAGTTGGGCCGCCGCCAGTTCTCCTAAGCGAATCGCTTCGGCCACCGGCCGGCGCAACGTCACCGAGCGGGGCGTCGCCTCGCGATAGCTCGCGGCCCGCAACTCCAACTGATGTCCGAGCACCCGGGCATACGCCGCCACGGGACTTTGGCAGCCGCCGCCCATGCCGCGGAGGAAGGCGCGCTCGGCCGTGACCGCCAGAAACGTGTTCCGGTGATTCAAAGCCGCGACCAAGGTGTTGATCTCGTCGTCACCGGTTCGGGTTTCCAAGCCCACCGCGCCTTGGCCGACTGCGGGTAGCATTTCTTCCGGTTCCAGCACCGCGGCCAGCACGCCCGGCGGCGGCACTTTGAAGTTGGCGAGAGCCTCGGCTGAAAGTCGCGGGTCCAGTCGCAATTCACCGCGGGGGCCGATGAAGTGTTGCAGTCGCACCAAGCCGGCGGCGGCCAATAGAGTCGCGTCGAAGGCTTCGTTTTCGACCAATTTGCGCAGGCGCGTATCCACGTTCCCCCGGATTTCGATCACTTCCACGTCGGGGCGAGCCAGTTTCACTTGGGCCGCTCGGCGCGTGCTGCTGGTCGCGACGATGGCCTTGGGGGGCAGCGACCTGAGGTCGGCATCCTGCCGGTCGTAGAAGGGTTCGCGGCCACTGGGCGACCAATCCCGCGGGGCGGCCCGTCGGGCTGCGAAGTCCGCGTGGGCGGCATCGCGATACAGCAGCACATCGCGCACGTCCGCCCGCGGTGGGGTGGCGGTGAGCTGCAAGCCCTCGGGTAATTCGGTCGGTAAATCTTTCAGGCTGTGGACGGCAAGGTCGGCCTCGCGAGCGAGCAAGGCGACCTCCAGCTCCTTGGTGAACAAGCCCTTGGGCAAGGATTCCCCGGGCTGCGCCATGGAGGCCGTCTGCAACTTGTCGCCGGTCGTCTTGATGACCTTGAGCTCGAAGGTGTGTTCCGGCCACGACTGACGCAGGTCGTGAAGGACTTGGTTGGACTGGGCCAGCGCGAGCGCTGAGCCCCGGGTGCAAATGAGGATGGGACGGGACACGGGCAAATTTCAGTTCGAGCGCAGGATGAAACGCGTTCCCGGTGGAGTCAGTCCAGCCCACAGACTCCGGGCGCGTTCGCCGACCCGCCGTTCGCACTGCGCTAGTTCTGCCTGTCGCGCTTGCACATGGTTGGCGGCCACGGTCTGGAGATCATCCATGTTCGCGAGGAAAACGCCTTCGATGGCCTTAACCGCGGGGTCGATGTCGCGCGGCACCGCAATGTCGATGAGCAGCAAGGGGCGCGGCGGCCGGCGTTGCAGCAGGCGTTCCAGTTTAGGCCGATCCAGAATGTAATGCGGTGCGCTCGTGCTGCTGATCACAATGTCCAGGGTCGAAAATTCCCGTTCCCAATCGTCCAAGCGGATCGCTTTGCCACCGAATTCCCGGGCCAGCGTGACGGCGCGTTCGAAGGAGCGGTTGCTCACGATCAGGCTGCGCGCGCCGCGACTCAGCAAGGCTCGGGCGGTTTTCTCACTTGTTTCCCCCGCGCCGACCACCATGACGTCTCGCTCGGCTAGGCTGCCGAAGACGGATTCCGCCAGTTCCACGGCCACGGAGGCCACGCTGGTTTGTCCCCGTTGGATGCCGGTTTCGCTGCGGATCTGTTTCGCGACGTTAAAGGCCGTTTGAAACGCCTTGTTCAATACCCGCCCCGTATGGCCGGCGACGAGGGCCGCGGCGTAAGCCTGTTTCAGTTGGCCGAGGATTTCAGTTTCACCCAGCACGAGCGAATCAAGGCCGGCGGCGACGCGAAACAGGTGTTCCACCCCGGCTTGTTGCGGCCGGACAAACAACTCGCCCGCCAGCGGTTGAGTAATGCCCCGATTGCGCAGCAGGAAGTCCCGCAACTGGGCGCTGGCTTCCTGAGCTGGCAGGGCCGAGGCGACGTAGAGTTCCACCCGGTTGCAGGTGGAGACGATGACCCCTTCCGTTGCCATGCCTTGTTCCTTCAACTGGCCCAGTGCCCGCGCGGCGGCGGTGGCGTCAAAGGCAAAGCGCTCCCGCAACTCGACAGGCGAGTTGCGGTGACTGAGTCCGAGCACCAAGAAGTTCATGGATTACAGGCGCCAAGCGGCCGGGCTTGCGCCGTGGCCGAACATGGCCAGTAGCACCCAAGGCGAACGCGCAGCGTCAACGCGGCGGCAAATTAGGGAATCGGCGGCTCAATGTCCAAACTGGAGGCGTCGCCCCCAAGCGGCCGGCGGGGCGGGGGACTGGTGTAAAATCGCCGGGTGGGGCAACTTCACGTTGACGCTGTCGCCTGCGCCTGCGAACGAAGAAAAATAATCCCGTGAAATCGTCTCTTTCCAAAATCGCCCGGCTACTGGCCTGCGCCGTGTGGGTAGGTGCCGCCGCCTCCGGGCGCGCGGAAAAACTGACGGGCCAATCCTTTGATGCCGCTCGCCGGCACTGGGCATATCAGCCGCTGCAACCGCCCGCCCCGCCGGTCGTGAAAGCCGCGGCGCGGGTGCAAACCCCGAGTGACGCCTTTCTGCTCGCCCAGTTGGAGGCCAGCGGTCTGACTTTCGCCCCGCCCACCGATCCGCGCACGCTGTTGCGCCGGCTTCACTACGATCTCATCGGCTTGCCGCCCACGGCGGCGGAGACGGCTGCCTTCGAGGCTGCGGCCCGCAAAAATCGACAGTCGGCCGTCACCGAAGTGGTGGAACGCCTGCTCGGGTCGCCCCGCTACGGCGAACGGTGGGGGCGTCATTGGCTCGACGTCGCCCGGTATGCCGAGACCAAGGATCTCGTGTTGGTTTACGGCCAGGATGCCCTCCGCCCCTATGCCTACACGTATCGCGACTACGTGATTCGCGCCTTCAACGAAGACCTGCCCTTCAGTGAATTTGTGCGTGACCAACTCGCCGCCGACCGGGTGGAACCACCATTGCCGCCGTGGCGTTTGGCCGCACTGGGTTACCTCACGCTCGGCCGGTTGTTCGACCACAATATTCACGACCAGATCGATGACCAGATTGATACCGTGTCCCGCGGTTTGCTGGGCCTGACGGTCGCCTGCGCCCGGTGTCACGATCACAAATATGACGCCGTCACGATGGCGGATTACTACGGGCTTTACGGCGTCTTTGCCTCGACCGAACGCCCCTACGTGCTCCCGCTCATCGAAGATCCGGCGAAGGTGCCGGGAGGGCTCGAATTTGAGGAAAAAATGGCCCGGGCTCGCCAGGAATTGGAAGCCCACCTCGACGGCGCGTTTGCCCAACTGACCGAAACGCTGCGCCAACGGATTGGTGATTATTTGGTCCGCGCTGTGACGACGAAGCCCGACCTCACGGAAACCACCCAGTTTGGGCTTTCGCTCACGCCGGAAGATTTTCGGCCCACGCTCATGCTCCGCACGCGCCGTTTCGTGGCGCAGCGAGTCCGCCCGGAGGATCCGATCTTCGGCCCGTGGGCGCGGTTGATGGCGCAGCCCGAGGACGTCTTCCCGCTCGCCGCCGCCGACGTGCGGCGGCGGCTCGGGCTCAGTGAGCCGGCGGCCGACCTAGCCCCAGCGGGGCGTCACAATCCGCTGGTCCTCGCCGCGCTCACCGAGGGCACCCTCACCAACAAGGCCACCATCGCCCGCGTTTACGGCGACCTCTTGCGCCGCGTTTACGGCGAATCCAAGCCAGCGGCCGCCGGCAGCCTTGGCCTGAGCGTGGACCAACGTGCGTTGCTGGAAATCGTCACCGGCAAGGACGGTCCCGTCTGGTTCGACCGGCGCGATACGCCCGCCCACTTGTCCCGTCCCGACGCCGACAAATATGGAGGTCTGGTCCAGAACCTCGACAAGCTCGCCGCCCACGCCACCAACGCGCCGCCCGCCCGGGCGATGGTCGTGAGCGAACTGCCTGAGCCCTATACGCCGCGCATCTTCACCCGCGGCAGTCCAGCCCGGCCAGGCGAGGTGGTGCCGCGCAGTTTCCTGCGGGTGCTCCACGGCGGTGTGCCACAGCCGCTGGGCGCGGACAGTGGCCGGTTGGCGCTCGCTCAAGCCATCACCTCGGCGACCAACCCGCTCACTGCCCGGGTCTTCGTAAATCGCGTTTGGATGGAGCACTTTGGTGAACCGCTCGTGAGCTCGCCCGCTGACTTTGGGGTCCGCAGCGAGCCGCCCACGAACCCCGAGTTGCTCGACTGGCTCGCCGGTGAATTCATCCGCTCCGGCTGGAGTGTAAAGCACCTGCACCGGGTGATTGTGCTAAGCGGGGCGTTTCAACAATCTTCCGTAGTGGCCGACGTGAGGAGGCTCACTTTAAGCGATGAAAGTGGGAAAGTGAGCAGGGGAGAAAGTGAGATCCCCCGTGTGGCACCCTCCTCCCCTGCGCCCACCTTCCCACTTTCCCACCAGCCCATGGGAGACAAACGGAGCCTAGTCACGTCGTCTCCTACCGGTGAGCAATCCGACCCGGACAACAAGCTGCTCTGGCATTACCCGCGCCGCCGGCTCGATTTGGAGGCCATGCGCGACACGCTGCTGCTCGTCGCCGGCCGGCTCGACGTGGCGATGGGGGGCCGTTCCGTGGACGTCGCGGGCGATCCGCTCAACGCTCGCCGCACCGTCTACGGCCTGGTGGATCGGCAGAATCTCCCGGGCCTGTTCCGGTCGTTCGACTTCGCCGTGCCCGACCAATGCGTCGAGCGTCGCCCGAAGACAACCGTGCCCCAGCAGGCACTCTTCGCGATGAACTCGCCGTTCGTGATGGAACAGGCTCGCGCGCTGGCCGCCGGCGTTGCCGGTCTTAAGGACGACTCCAGCAAGGCGGCCGCGTTGACCCGCCAAATCCTAGGCCGGCTACCGACGGGATCGGAAATTTCCCGTGCGCGCCAATTCGTGGCAACGGCCAGCGACGACTCGGACGCAAAAATGACGCCTTGGGAGCAGTTCGCCCAAGTGCTGCTCGCTAGCAACGAACTCGTCTTCCTCGACTGATTACAGCCCCGTCGATTGCCCGCCCGCGCGGCGATTGGAAGTTGGTTAAACCGGCCGGCCAAGCTGCTATTCCCCGGCCGTTGCATGACGTCACCCAATTGTTGGAGCAGGTTTCCCGGGGCTAGCGGCAGGCCTCCGAAGTCCTGTTGCCCCTCGTCTACGAGGAACTGCGCCGGCTGGCGGCAGTCAGCATGGGGCGCGAGGCCGCGGGCCATACCCTGCAACCGACGGCCTTGGTGCATGAAGCCTATCTGCGGCTGGTGCACGTGCCGCAGCCCCAGGATTGGAACGGTCGGGGGCATTTCTTCGCCGCGGCGGCCGAGGCCATGCGCCGCATCTTGGTCGAGAACGCCCGGCGCAAACTCCGCCCCAAACGGGGTGGCGACCTCGAACGGCTGAACCTCGCCGACCTGGATGTGGCCGAGCGGCCACCGACGAGCAGGTCGTGGCGGTCAGTGAGGCGCTGGACCGCCTAGCCGCCCATGACCCGGAGGCGGCCGAGCTGATCAAGCTGCGCTTCTTCACCGGCCTGCCCAACGTGGAGGCCGCCGCGTTGCTGAAGATTCCCGAGCGCACCGCCAAGCGCCGCTGGGCCTACGCCCGGGCCTGGCTGCTGGAAGAGCTGAAGGGCGGGCGATGATTCGGTCGCAGAAATCTGGCCCAAGGCACGCAGGTTCGGCGCATTGGAGTTGAGCCGACATGTCATCGCACCCGCCCGCCCCCCGGAAAGAACGCGAGCTTTTCGAGGAAGCGTTGGAGCTGCCGACAGCGGAGCGCGGTCCGTTCCTAGGCTCGGCCTGCGGCGGCGGCGCGGCGCTGCGCCGGCGGGTCGAGGCGTGGTTGTCCGCCAGCGAAAGCGAGGCGGGCTTCCTTCCGCCGAAGGCGGCGGATTGCGCCCCGGTTGCCCCCGAGACTGCCGCGGTGATCGAGCAGGCGGGCGACTCCATCGGCCGATATCACCTGCTGGAGAAAATTGGCGAGGGCGGCTGCGGGATCGTCTTCATGGCGGAGCAGCGCGAGCCGATGCGGCGGCGCGTGGCGTTGAAGATCCTCAAGCCGGGACTGGACACGAAGGGGGTTGTCGCCCGCTTCGAGGCGGAGCGGCAGGCGCTCGCGCTGATGGATCACCCGAACATCGCCCGCGTGCTGGACGGCGGCGCGACCGGGACCGGACGGCCCTACTTCGTGATGGAGCTGGTCCGCGGAATCCGCATCACCGAGTTCTGTGACGAGAAGAAATATTCCCCGCGCGAACGCCTGGAGGTGTTCGTGCAGGTCTGCCAGGCGATCCATGACGCGCACCAGAAAGGGATCATCCACCGCGACCTGAAGCCCTCGAACATCCTCGTCACAGTGAACGACGGCGTGCCGATCCCCAAGGTGATCGCCTTCGGCATCGCCAAGGCGACCGGCCAGCAGTTCACCGACAAGACGCTCTTCACCCACTTCCACGCGCTGGTCGGCACGCCGGCCTAATTGAGCCCGGAACAGGCGGAATTCAGCAGCGTGGACGTGGATACCCGGACCGACGTTTACAGCCTGGGCGTGCTGCTCTACGAGCTGCTGGTCGGACGCACCCCGTTCGACAGCCAGGAACTGCTGGCCGCCGGGTGGGATGCCTTGCTCCGCACGCTCCGCGACGAGGAACCGGTCCGCCCGTCCACTCGCCTGCGAACCCTGTCCGGCCAGGATCTGACCCGCACCGCGACCCGGCGGCGCCGCGAGGTGCCGCAGTTGGTGAGTGAGCTGCGAGGCGATCTCGACTGGATCGTGCTCAAGTGCCTCGAAAAGGACCGGGGCCGCCGCTACGACTCCGTGGGGGCCCTCGCGCAGGACGTGGTGCGGCACCTGCGGGACGAACCCATCGTCGCCCGCCCGCCGACCCTGGCCTACCGGCTGCAAAAGACGTTTCAGCGGAACCGGCTGGCCTGCACCGCCGGCGCGCTAGTCGCCGTTACGCTCTTGGTCGCCTCCGGGTTCTCCGTCTGGACGATGCTCCGGGAGAAGGCGGCGCGCGCCGTGGCCGAGCAGCAAACCGTCCGCGCCAACCGTGAGACCGCGGCGGCCCGCACAGCGGAACGGACCGCCCGCCAAGCGGCTTACGCGGCCGACATGCAGGCCGCCGAACTCGCACTCAAGGACCACAACCCCGGGCGCGCCCACCTGTTCGGCGTGGAGCAGGGGAAATTCGTCCGCTGGTGTCCGCAGGACGGCACCCGGGAGGAGCTTCCGTTCCCGCTCAAGGACGACCAACTGCAATACCTTGCGACCTTGGGGCGGGACCAGTTGGTCGCCGGCTCCTACAGCGAGCCAAGCGGGGGGCGCGATGGTGTCCACTTCCGACGGAAGCGTGGTCCGCCGCCTGGCCGGTCACGATGAGCTGATCGCGGTGGCCGGTTCGCCGGACGGACGCTGGGTGGTGGCCGGCGACCGGTGGGGCAAGGTCGCGCTTTGGGATGCCGCCAGCGGCGAGATGACGGGACCGGCCGAGGGACCGGTTGCGGCGCACAGCCTCTTGGCCAACCGGCTCGCCTTCTCGCCCGACAGCACCCGATTGGCCACGGTCGGCGGCGACCAGCAGGTCCGCTTGTGGCAAGTGCCGTCCTCGCCCGAAGGGCAGTTGGAGGAGTTAGCGAGTTTCCGAGGCCACGCCAATGTGGTCGAGGCGCTGGCCTTTGCACCCGATGGCGCCCGGCTCTTCTCCGGGGCCAAGGATGCGACCGTGCGGGTCTGGTCGCTCGCCGAGGTCGCCGCCCGTCTGCCAAAGCCGGAGGCGAACCCCGACCCCGGCATCTTCGGGCTCAGCCCGGACGGACGGCAGATCGTCACCGGGGCGGCGGAGGGCAACCTCCGCTGGTGGGCCGCCCCCGGCCAGATTGGCAACGAGGCCAAGGACCTTCTGATCTTCAATCTACAGAACCTCTCGGTCGCGGTATTGGGCAGTCTCGGCGCGAGCGGGACGATTGGCGTGGAGGGAGCCATCGGCGTGGGAGCCAGCATCGGCTTCGAGGCTCAGCTCAAGACCAGCCTGATCCTGCTCGCCTTGGGCCATGAGGGCTATGACGAGGAAGACGGCACCCTGCTGGCGGGGATCGACCTCCCGGTGGAAGCCAGTCTCAGCGCCGGCGTCGCGTTGGCCGAGGGGTGGAGGTAACCGCGGAAGGCGGGGTTTCCGCGGGCGTTTCGCTGGCCAATCTGACGCTGAAGGACTGGGGCCAGGATTTGCCGGTGCCGGCTGGCCTCACCGTCGCCGGGTTCGAGGTCATCGACTTCACCGGCGCAAACCATCAGGACGGAACCATCGAGGGCAAGGGCTGGATGGTGCTTCCCATGGGCGGCCTGGTGAGGGTGGATCGTTTGCGGGTGAGTCCCACGGGCAAGGTGCTCGAAGGCGCCTGGAGCGGCGTGCTTGAGCTCGGGCCCTTGGGCGAAGTGACCGTTGCCGGTGGGACGATCACGGATGACGGGCTGGTCGGAAACACGGACCTCGTGGTCGGGCCCAGTGTCCTCCAGGCCGACTTTCGCCTGCGGAGCAATGGCCTCCTGTTCGGCAATGCCGTGGGCAGCCTGAACCTCGGCGGAGTGCCCCTGGCCAATGTCAATGTGTCGCTGGTTGAAGACGGATCGTTCGCGGGAACGGCGCGGGCACAGATCGCGGGAGCGACGTCCGACAGCCAGATTCGCCTCCGACTCCTGACTCAACCCTCGGCCAGGCTCACCAGCGTTTCCAGTGTCGGCGGTGCCTCGGCTCAACTCGATCTGCAGCTTAGCAACGCTGGGGCGACCGGCACCGTAACGGTGGATGTCTTCGGCCAGCCAGTTGGTTTCAACGTCGCCATTCTGCCGGGCAGCGGCCTGACGGGGTCCGCCGTCGCTCGCCTGGCCACGCCCTGGGGCCTCGCCATTGACTCCAACCTGCAGCTCGACGCCACCGGCGTCCATGGCTCGGGCAGAACGCGGATTCTCGGGGCGGATTTCACAGCCTCGGACCTACGGCTCCAATCCAACGGTCGCCTGACCGGTAGCTTCAACGGCACGCTGGCCGTGGACGGGCATCAACTGGGCCTGACGGCGCTGGAGATTCGCGACGACGCCCTGCAAGGCCGCACCACCTCCGTCTTGGGCGAGGTCACCGGCCTGGTCGAATTCATCAACCAGGTGGGCGAGGCTTCCCTCGTGAAGGTCAGCCAGGTGAACTTCCGATCAACGCTCGCCGGTCTCAACAGCGGCCTCACGGAGCTCACGGTGGACGCCTTGGTGGCGGGGCAGCCGCAGCGGTTTGTCATTCCCTATGACCTGCGAACCGGCCAGAACGAGGCGAACCTCGCCACGGCGGCCCGCCAGCTGTCGCCTCAGCTCTATCCGGACTCGGCCTGGACCGTCTTGCCGTGGACCAACGACGGCTCGTCCGGCATCACCCCCGGCCAGACCGTCTGGGCCTACCGGTTCAACTCCACCGGCACCACCAGCGTCGGCTCCGTGCCCGTCATCGGTCTCACGGGGACAAGCCCTGCGGTCAGCGGCCGGTTCTCCGTCCAAGGATTCGTGGCCGCCTATCCCGGCGACCAGAACGTCCTCACTTCTGGTGCCGGCGGCAGCTCCGTGCTCGCCGCCAACTTCCTCTTCGGCGCCAACCCCGGCACCATCACCTTCGAGGGACTGACCCCAGGAGTCACCTACCGCGCCACCATCCTCAGCGTCGGTTTTGACGAGGCTCCCGTCGCCCGCAACGTCACCTTCAGCAGCACCGCCGGCGAACGGACCGTCGAGCAGAACACCTACGGCAAAAACCAAGGCATCCGCATCGAACACACCTTCACCGCCACGGCGGCCACGCAGGCCGTCACGCTGACGCCCGCGACCGACGCGACCTTCCATCTCTACGCCCTCCGCTCCAACCCGCAGGCGGCCAATCGGTCTGGCTTCGCCCTGCCCGTGCCGATCACCCTTACGGGCTCGGTCGAAGCCCGGCAGTTCACCGTTCCCTATCAGCCGACTTCCGGTGATCTCGTCTACCGCCTCCGCCACTCCACCAACCTCGGCACGTGGACCGACGCCTTCCGGCTCGATCTCGCCACCGGGACAATCACCCAGCGCCCGGGCGTGAGCGGCACCGCCGACGCGACGACCCGGACCGTGACCGTCACCATCACCGATCTCAGTCTCTTTGCGCCGCCCTCCTTCTGGCGCCTCAGCGTGGAACAGCCCTGAAAAGCCGCAGGAAACCACGAGGGCTCTGATTTCGTGGAAACGGCTTGGGGGAGAAGCTGAGACGGTCGCATCCCTTGCATGGGGCTGCGACCGACAAGCAACCACTGCGGCTGGCGGTAAGGGCCGTCGCTTTTCGGCGTTTCCACCCAATGCGCCCGCGGCTAACCTGCCGGCCATGGTTGAAGCCGAAACAAATTCGGGTTTGCCCTCCCGCCACCTGACCACCGCCGAACTCGCTGCCGGTCTGCCGGAAGTCCGCCGTTCTCCGGCTGACGCCGGCACGGTGGCGATGATCGTCGTGCGGCCCGACCGCGACCGGCGTGAACTGCCGCACGCGGCCGAGATTTCGCCCGAGTCTGGTCTGGCTGGCGACCGTTGGGTCCGCCACTGCACCCGCAAGCTGCCCGACGGTCGGCTGAATCCTGATACGCAGCTTACCCTCATGAACAGCCGGGCCGCCGCCCTGATCGCGGGCCCTGAGGAGCGCTGGCCGCTAGCGGGTGACAACCTGGTGGTGGATCTCGACCTGAGCTTCGCCAACCTGCCCGTCGGCCAGCGCCTCCAACTCGGCGAGGCGATCATCGAAATTAGCCTCGAACCGCACACCGGTTGTGCGAAGTTTTCGCAACGCTTCGGACCCGCCGCGTTGGCGTTTGTAAATTCACCCACGGGCAAACATCTCCGTCTTCGCGGGGTGAACGCGCGGGTGATCCAAGCCGGCTGGGTCAGGACCGGAATCCGGATTGAAAAATTATGAACCCCTTCGCCCACCTCCCGCCGCGTTTCCTGACGCGGCGCCAGATGCTTCGCCAGATGGGCACCGGCCTCGGTTCCCTCGGCTTAATGGGCGTGCTGGGGCAGGCCCGGCTGCTGGCCAATGGCGAACCGGAGAGCCCTAGCGCGAAACTTGGCACGCCCCTTTCCCCGCGGCCGCCGCAGTTTCCCGGGCGCGCCAAGCACATCATCCACATCTACCTCAACGGCGGGCCGTCGCAGGTCGACACCTTTGATCCCAAACCGGCGCTGGCGAAGTATGCCGGTCAGCGGTTGCCTGGTGGCAACCTCACCACGGAGCGTCCGCTCGGCGCGGCCTTACCGTCGCCGTTTTCGTTCAAGCCGTATGGCCAGAGTGGCATCGAGGTGAGCGAGATCTTTGCGAAGACAGCGCACCATGTGGACGACTTGTGCTTCATCCGTTCGATGCATGCCAACACGCCGAACCACGAGCAGTCCATGCGCCTGATGAACTGCGGCGACGAGCGCCTATCGCGGCCGAGCTACGGCGCGTGGGTTACCTACGGCATGGGTTCGGAGAACGAGAACTTGCCTGGCTACATCGCCATGTGTCCGGGGTTGCCCGTCGCCGACGTGTCGAATTGGCGGTCGGCCTTTCTCCCCGGCATTTATCAGGGCACGCACATCAACACGAAGAAGACGAAGCCCGAGGAACTCATTGAGAACATCACCAACGGCCGACTCTCGCTCCGCGCGCAACGCCGGCAGTTGAACCTGTTGGCCGAGTTTAACGCCGAGCATCAGCGCGCCCGCGGCGAGGACCCACAGTTGGAAGCCCGCATCCAGTCCTTCGAACTCGCTTACCGCATGCAACTGGAGGCGACCGACGCTTTTGACCTGTCCAAGGAGCCGGCCCACATCCGGGAAATGTATGGGGACACCGTGCAGTCGCGGCAATTGCTCATCGCCCGCCGCCTGATCGAGCGCGGCGTGCGCGTGGTGCAGTGCTACCACGGCGACGTGCAGCCGTGGGACAGTCATGACATGATCGCCGACGCCCACCGCAACCTCGCCAACCAAGTGGATCAGGGCATTGCCGCGCTGCTCACCGACCTGAAGCAGCGCGGACTTTTTGAGGACACGTTGGTGATCTGCGGTGGTGAATTTGGCCGCACGCCGGCGGTCGAGATGCCGGCGCCCGGCACGCCTGGCAACGGCAAGGGGCGCGACCACAATCACTACGGCTTCACCGTGTGGCTGGCCGGCGGAGGCGTGAAGCGCGGCTACGTTCACGGCGCGACTGACGAGTTCGGCTTCAAGGCCGTGGAAAAACCCGTCCACGTCCACGACCTGCACGCCACGATGCTGCACCTGCTGGGTTTCGACCACGAGAAGCTCACTTACCGGCACTCCGGCCGCGACTATCGCCTCACCGACGTGAGCGGGGACGTGGTGCGCGAGATTCTAGCGTGAACTGAACACCTCGGTGGCTGCCGCCGTTCAGCGACTTGGGTTTGAAGCGCGGTCCTGCCGAGCAGGCGAACGTTGCCCGGTTACAGCACCAGTTTCCCGCTTCGTTTCAGCCATTGTTCTGCCGTCTCGTAGTCGGGGCAGATGCGGGCGACTTCGGCCCAAAAACTGGGCGAGTGGTTCATGTGTTTGAGGTGGGCGAGTTCGTGCAGGATCACGTAGTCGCGCACGAAGTCCGGCGTCTGCACCAAGCGCCAGTTCAGGGAGATCACGCCGCGCCGGGAGCAACTGCCCCAACGGGTGCGCTGATTGCGCACGCTTACGCGCCGAACTCCGGCGGTGTGGCCCGCGGGGACGGCGAGTTCGGCGACCCGGGCGGGCAGGGTCTTGGCCGCAAATTTGCGCAGGGCGAGTTCCACGGCGGGCAGGAGATCGCCTTCGGCTTGGCTGAGCGTCGCCTCCACCCAGCCGACGCGGAGTTTCACTTGCGCGTCGGTGGTCACGACTTCGACGACCAGTTCGTTGCCCCCGAGCCAGACGGTGCCGCCGGGGCGGAGTTCCTTGGGGCGGACGCCGGAGGTGAGGTGGCGTTGCAGGCGTTCCACGAGCCACGCTTCGTTCTCGGCGACGAACCGACGGGCCTCGGCCAGCGTGCCCCGGCGCGGAATAGTGCAGCGAGCTGTGCCGTCGCGGCGGAAGGCGAGGCGGTAACGTTTGGCGCGCGGATGCCGTTGATAGGTGACGGAAGTCGTGCCCGGGGGCAGTGCCAGTTCGTCTACGGCGACGGCGTCGCTGGTGGATTTTTCGGGCCGGAACATGCGCACGACCGGGGACCAAAGGGTGCGGAAGAAGTCCAATTGGTCACCGTCCCGCACTGTTTCGGCAGAGCGGGTTCCAAGCGAAGGCGAATTCGGTGACGGGTTGGCCATGGATGAGATGTTCCTGAATGATGCGCTCGAGCACCTCGGGCGTGCAGGAGTGATACCAGACGCCCTCGGGATAGACTACCGCGATGGGACCGCGGGCACAGACTTGCAGGCAGTTGGCCTTGGTTCGCGCCACGGTCGCCTGCGGGCCGACCAACCCGAGTTCCTTGAGTCGTCGTTTGAGAAATTCCCACGCCGCCAAGCTGGTGTCAGCGGCGCAGCACTTGGGCTTGGCCGGATCGGCGCACAGCAAGAGGTGCCGGCGGACGGTGGCCAAGCCCAGTTCCGAGACGATGACTTCGAGCGGGGCGGGGGACGGCATGGGCGAACGCTGGGGGGAGCTGGCTTGGGTGGCAAGTTCGCCTCGGCTGAGTCCGATTTTTAATCCGGACGGGGCACGAGGTGGATGCGAGGCAACCGAAGAAATTTTACCCGCCAGTTGGGGGACTTCAGAGCCGGCTGGTTTTGCCCGTGATCCCCCGACTGGGCGCCTTCAGAGGGTGGCGATCAAACGCTCTAGGCGGGAGCCGTATTCTACAAAATTGGCCCGGAGCACATCGTCTTGGGCCGCTGCGTTTTCACTGTGAAACACCGCGACCATGTGGGGTTCGATGCTGATGCCGCCGGCGTAACCGCGGCCCAGTGCATCCTGCAAAATCCGCCGGACGGCGCCGTCGCCTTCACCGGGCCAGGCATAGTCGGCGTCGTTCTTGGCGGGATTCCAGCGCGCGTCCTTGACGTGGAGGTGCACGACGGCGTCGCGGACGTGGGTCCAAAATTCCCAAGGATCCTGGCGGGGCCAGGGTTTGGCTTGGGCGCGATCGGTGTTGAAGACCGGATTCGCCGTGTCGAAGACCCACTTCAACCCCGGCACGGCTTCGAGCAATTCCAGCGCGTGGCGCCAACTCATGCCGCCGTAGTTCATGCAGTTTTCATGCACGGGTTGCAGTCCCGCATCGAGAAATCGGCGGGTGACTTCGCCCACCCGGCGGATGACTTCCGCGGGCAGGCGATCTTCGTCGTCGCCCGGCTTGCAGCTCATGATGCGGACGAATTGGGTGCCCAGTCGCTGCATCCGTGGAATCGCGCGGCTGACTTCGGCGAGGGTCGGCTCAAAGGGATCGGTGACCTTCTTGGACCAGTTCAGGATTGTGGAACCCAAGCAGTGCACCTGGATTTCGGCCTGGCTCAACTCCTCGACGACGTGAGCAAACGCGGCGTCGGAAAGTTCGTGCAAGTTGGCCTTGGGAAAGGTGCCGACTTGCACGTTGCGCAATTCGAGGTGGCGCCAGCCGAGTTGGCGCGTGGCCTCGATCTGGGAGCCGAGCGAATTTCCGGCTTCATCGCCGATGCCGCAGAGAATCATGGGAAACGATACCTTCAGGTCAGTTTTATTGAGCGATCACTCCGCGGTGGAGTCGGAAAGCAAAACGCCACCCGGACCGGGTGGCGCTGATCAGACGAAACGGGACGTCAGCCCTTCTTGGCCAGTTTCGCGGTTTCCTTTTTGCGCTTCAGGTAGGAAGTGCGGCGACGGCGTTTCTCGACTTTGTTGTGCTGTTTGCCCATAGCTATTTTCCGTTGTGCGAACGATGACTACTAATTCGGGCTGGAAAGTGGGCGGAAGCCCGCGCCCCTTCAACACCTTTTTCCAATGTAGCCTGCTCCTGCTGCTGCTCGCGGGTTGTGCCACCAGCCCCGAAGCCTAGCAGGCGAAAGCAGAAGAAAAGGATGTTTCCATCGTGCGCTTATACGCGGAACTCCGGGACGAATCGATGACCGGCACCCGGGTTTCCCTGCCGCGCAGCAATCCCATGGAGATCGCCATCGACAAGGAACCCTTTGCCGACGAACGCGATGTGGCCCGCGCCGACGTCATCAAGTCCGTCGGCGGCTTCGCGATCCGCATCGAAATGACCCAGCACGGGCGCATGACGTTGGAGGCGGCCTCCGTTTCGCGGGCCGGCCTGCGGTTGGCCGTCTTTGGGCAGTGGACGGTGGGGAAGGAAGAGACCATCAAGCGCTGGCTGGGCGGACCGGTGATGCGTCGGGCGCTGCGGGACGGAGTCCTCATCTTCACGCCCGACTGCGATAAGGAAGAAGCGGACCGCTTTGTGCGCGGGCTCAACAATGTCGCCATCAAGTTGGAGAATCAGCCCAAACCGAAGAAGACCAAGGCGGAGAGCTCGGCGAAACCCAAGACCGAGAAGCAAAAGGAGAAGGAGAAGGCCAAGGCTGAAAAGCCTTCCAGTGCGGCTGACGCCATCAATTCTTTCCAAAAAAATCGGGAATGAGCCGTGTTTTTCGGGCGCTCGTGGGCGCCGTGCTTTGCTGGGCGAGCCAAGTGGCAGCCCAGCCCTTCCAACTACCCACGGCTAACCGGGCACTCTTCGAGGCGGGGGGCGAAGATACCTTTTTTCAAGGCACCGCCGGCAAACCATGGACCAGCGGTCAGTTCGGCTGTGTGCGCACCGAGGGCCGTCAATTCCACGAAGGCGTGGACATTCGCAGCCTACAGCGTGATCGCCGGGGTGAGCCCACCGATCCCGTGCTCGCCAGCGCAGACGGCACGGTGGCCTACCTGAATTCCAAACCCGGGTTGTCGAATTACGGCAATTATCTGGTCCTGCGCCATTCGCTGCACGGCTTGGAAGTTTACACGCTCTATGCGCATCTCGGGGCTTTTGAACCGGGTATCCGGATGGGAAAAACGGTCCGTGCGGGGCAGCAAATCGCCACGATGGGGCGGACGGCGAACACCAAACAAGCCATCACCAAGGACCGCGCCCACCTGCATTTTGAGATCAACCTCGTCGTTCACGAGCGCTATGCGGCTTGGCACAAAGCCCGCCTAAAGGGGTTGCGCAATGACCACGGAAACTTCAACGGGCGCAATCTGCTGGGGCTTGATCCCGCCTCGATTTTTCGCGCCCAAGCCCGGCTGGGCACCAATTTCAACCTCGTGCAATTCCTACAGGAGCAACCCGAACTGTGCCGGGTGGTGGTGCGCGCCCCCAGCTTCCCTTGGGTCAAACGCTACGCCGCCTTACTGAAGCGAAATCCGGTGGCGGAACGCGAAGGAGTCGCCGGGTATGAGCTCAGTCTGACCTTTAATGGCCTGCCGGCGCGGGTGACGCCCCGGGCGGCCTCCGAACTGAAAGGCAGCCCCAAGGTTCGGCTCCTCGACGTGAACGCGGCTGAATGGCAGGCCAAGCCCTGCGGCAAGCTGGTCTTCAAACGCGGGCAAGTGTGGACCTTGCTGCCGCGCGCGGAAGAATTCTTGGATCTGCTGACCTACGCGCCATGAACCTCAACTGAACCGGTCTTCCGTCCAAGGATCGGCGGTGTTCGAATAGCCACGAACTTCCCAAAAGCCGAGAATATCGCGGTCGAGGAAGGTGATGTCCCGGATCCATTTGGCGCCCTTCCACGCGTATTTCTTGGGCACAATCACCCGCGCCGGGCCGCCATGCTCCACGGGCAAGGGTTGGCCGTTCCAAGAATGGGCGATCAAGACGTCGTCATCCATCAGCACGTCCAACGGATTGTTCGTCGAATACCCGTCGTGGCTCTTGAAAAATACGTGGCTGGCGGAGGCCTTGGGCCGCACTAGTTCTGCCAACGTGAGGAAGGCGACCCCCGCCCAAGCCATGTCGAACTGGCTCCAAGTGGTGACGCAATGAAAGTCGCTCACATCGTGAAACTGCGGCAGGGCTTGAAATTCCGGCCAGCTCAATGAAACCGGATTCTCCACGTGGCCGCCGATCTTGAGCTGCCACTGATCCAAGGCGATCGCCGGCTTTACGCCCAAATCGAGCACCGGAAAATTATGCACCTGCCGTTGTCCCGCCGGGAGCCGGTCGCCAGTCCGCACCGTGGGTTTGGCTTGGCCGGCCATTTTTCGGGCCCAACGCTCCTTGGCCGCAATGTAGGCTTCCTTCATGCACGCCATGATAACGGGGAACTGCGCCGGGCAAAGTCGGAAGCCGCGGGGTGGGGCTTGTTTCGGGCGCCCAATTCCGAAACGCTCGCCTCGTTCCTCGCTTGGCAGTCCCTTTTCAGACCCCTGAATGGGGCCCCGCGCTCGCAGCGTTTTTGCGAAATTCCGCGGGAAAGTCCGGTTCTGCCCCGGCTTGGTTCACCGAATTGTTATGAGCACGCTCAATCTCGCCCTCATCGGCACCGGCGGTATCACCTTACAAAACCACCTGCCGGGCTTGGCGCTCTGCGCCGACGTCAAAGTCCACGCCCTCTGCGACGCCAATCCCGCCACGCTGGAAGCCGCCCGGCAGCAGACGGGCGCGCCCATTGCCTCCACGAACTGGCAGGACATCGTCACGCGCGACGACGTCCATGCCGTCATCATCGCCACGCCCAATTTCCTGCATCCAGACATCGCGATCGCCGCCGCCCGCCACGGCAAGCATGTCCTGTGCGAAAAACCGCTCGCGCTTAATGCCGACGACGCCCAACGCATGGCCGACGAAGCCGAGCGCGCCGGTGTGCGCCACATGACGGCGTTCACCTACCAATTTGTGCCCGCGATGCGTTACCTCAAGCATCTCCTGCAGCAGGGCGCCTTGGGCGAGCCCTATCATTACCGTTGCCTGCGGTTGCAAGATTGGGGCACCCGGAACCTCGGCTGGCGGCAGGTAAAACAGCTCGCCGGCACCGGCGAAATCGGCGACATGCTCAGTCACCGGATCAATTTCGCCCAACACCTGGTCGGCCCGCTGAAACGCTTAGTGGCCAACCTCAAAAATCACACCCCAATGCGCGGCGGGGCCCCCAACGACACGGACGACTGGGTAGGCATTTTGGCCGAATTCCAAAACGGCACCACCGGGGTTATGGAAAGCTCCAAGCTCGCCAGCGGGCACAATGAATCGTGGCGCAGCTTAGATTACGTCGAGCTCAACGGCAGTGAGGCAACGTTTCAGTTCACCACCGGCAAGTGGAATGAACTCCAGAACGGCCAGCTCGGCGGCCCCGGCTTGAAACCGCTGTTGGTGCCCCGGGAATTCTGGGTGTGGCCGGGCAGCCCTCGCGATCCCGGCGTGGGCGATCCCCTCGTCAGCTTTCGCTACGATCAGGCGGTGGAATTTATCAACGCCATCCGCGAAGACCGGCCCTGCGCCATCACCTTCCAAGACGGCGTGAAGGCGCAACGAGTGATGGATGCCGCCGTGAAATCGGCCACGCTGGGGCAGTGGGTGGACCTATAAACGGCGCGGGGTTGTTTCGTGGATCTGGGACTTGGGGCCCACACCGGGGCTGAGTGTTTCCAGCCTGGTGCGGGCTCCCCGCAGGCGGCCCACCCGGAAAACAAAAAAGCTGCCCGAAGGCAGCTTGGAGAAAGCAGAGACTTAAGCAGGACTTAAGCCTTCATGAAACGGCGGCGAGCGGCGCCGAAGGCCAGCAAGCCCAACCCAGCCACTCCGGCCACCATTTCCGGCTCCGGCACGGCCGTCAGGGTCAATGAAGTTGCCCCATCTACATCATCTGTAGTGGGGGAGGAGGGGCCAGTGAAGTTCCACGGCGCCGAGCCCGCGGTCCCGACGAGACTATAATCGCCCGAGAACAAGATGAAACTTCCGGATTGCACAAGCGTGACGCTATTGAACGCGATCGCAAGGCCGCCGACATCAATCGCCGTCGGCGCCAAGTCATCGGCATTGTCTAAAACAGAGTCAACCGAGAGGGTCATTCCGGTCACATTGGCTTCAGTAAGAGCACCCGAACCGGTGTAGGTGATCTGGCCGGACACGACCGTGCCATTCAGCCCGGTCCACGAATAGTTCACGACGGCGCCGGAAACCGGCAATACCGCGGCGGCGGCGAGAAGTCCAAAAAGGGATTTTTTCATCATGTTGGTTGAGTTTGCTAAAGAATTACACCTGCTTGCGCTACCCACTAAGTCAATCCATAGCCAAGATTGGCTATCTGTCCGCCTCAAATACCCTTCGTTAGGGATCGTCAGCAAGGAAAAACCTCACACTGAACCCACCCGGGCTCCGGATCGCTGGTCGCCCGCCTCGGAACTCCACGTGCGCCCGGGCATCCGCGGTGCGGTTTAACCCTTAAAATGGGCCTGAACGCCGCGAATCGAGGCCGGTTTATGCGCTCAGGGGCGCCGTTGCCCGCCGTGCCGCCTGGCGGCGCCGGGGCGGGATGGAATATCAAGCGCTGGCGCGCTGGCCATAATTGATGCCCATGACGCCGCCGAGGAGGTTGACCACCCGAGTTTCGGGATAGCCGAGGGCGCGCAAGGCGGCATCCACGCCCCGTTGGGCTGGATACTTCAGCAGCGAATCGAGGATGTAGGCGTGGGTGTCGCTGTCGCCACAGAACCACCGCCCCAATAGCGGCACCAGCCAACGCAGGTATTGGAAATAACCCCAGCGCCAGAGCGCGTGATCGGGTTTGCCAAAGTCGAGGATCAGCAATCGACCGCCGGGGCGGAGCACGCGGGTCAGTTCGCGCAAGCCCCGCTCGAAGTCGGCGAGATTCCGCAGGCCGTAGCTGATGGTCACGACGTCAAAAGTCGCGTCGGCAAACGGCAGGTTCAACGCGTCGCCCTGTTGAAACGTGGGGCGCACCCGGTCCGTGCGGCCAAGCGCGGCGGTCTGGGTTTCGCCGCGCCGGCGGGCCACGGAGAGCATGGGTTCGCTGAAGTCGAAGCCCGTCGCCACGGCCCCCGCGGCCGCGAGGGCAAAGGTTACGTCGCCGGTGCCGCAGCACACGTCGAGCGCCGTTTGTCCGGGACGAACGGCGGCGAGTTGGATCAGTCGGCGTTTCCAGAGCCGGTGCAGACCGAAGCTCTGAAGGTCGTTGATGAGGTCGTAGCGCGGCGCAATGGTCGCGAAGAGATCTTCGACCTTGGCTGCCCGGGCTTCGCCCTCGACGTAGAACTTGCTCGACACCCGCGGACGATAGCGCGGGTGCGGAAAAGTGAAACGGCCGGATTGGTGCGGTCTCAAAAGTTACCGAATTGACGGTGCTGTGCGAGGCGCGGGCCAAGGTTTTGCAGTTGCCGCGAAGGGGGCAGTATGGCGCTCTCACCTAGACCAACCTTCCTCGCCCATGACTTCGCAACTGTTCTTCCCGTGGCTCTCGCTGCTGTTCGCCGGTTCGCTGCTCGCGCAGGCGGTGCCCACGCCGGCCATCCGGCACTCGACGCTGCTCGGCGGGGGCGGTCCTGATTATATGACGGATGCCGGTCTGGCCATCACGCGGGGCGCGGACGGGACCGTTTACGTGCTCGGCCAGACGAGTTCCCTGAACTTTCCGCACACCGCCGTGATTGGACCTCAGACCGAAGGGTTCGGCAGCTTCGTCAACCGCTTCAGCGCCGACGGGCGCACGGTGCTGCAGGCAACCTTCATCGGTGGGATTTCCGCCCGGGCCGTGGCGGTTGATGCGGCTGGCAACATCTACTTGGCCGGGGAAACCGGGGGGGCGCTCCCCGGACTGAGTTCGGCGCAGCCGGAATTTGGCGGGGCCTTGGACGCCTTCGTGCTGAAGTTGAATCCCGCGGGCAACGCCGTCGTTTACGCCACTTACTTGGGTGGTTCCGACTTGGAACTCGGCCGAAGCCTCGCGGTGGATGCGGCAGGGGCGGCCTACCTCGCGGGGTGGACGAGTTCGACCAATTTCCCGGCCACGGCGGGCGCGGCGCAAACCGTCCTCGGGGGAAATTACGACGCCTTTGTCGCCAAACTGGCGCCGGATGGAAAAGCGACCGTTTACGCGACGTATGTCGGCGGTGCGCGCTCCGAATCGGGCGCCCATCTGACGCTGGATGCACAGCGCCGCGTCTGGTTGGTCGGCCGGTCAGCTTCCGCCCACTTTGGCGCGCCCGGTTTGCCCTTGCCCTGGGAGCCGACCCGGTGGGGGACGTCGGCGACGACGACGCAAAACGCCTATGTCGCCCGGTTGAGTGCCGAGGGTGACCGGCTGGAAGCCTTGGCCTTTTTGGCCGGCGACGGCGTCGATGCCGCCGCCAAGATCGTGCTGGATTCGGCCGGCGCGCCGGTGGTTCTGGGCTACACCGAATCGGCCAATCTGCCGATCACACCCGGCGTTTACCAGTCGACCTACCGCGGGGCGCAGGATTTGTTCGTCGCCAAGTTTTCGCCCCAACTTGATGTCCTGAGCTTTTGCACCTACGTGGGGTCCCCGAATACCGAAGCGGCCAGCACGGCCGTTTACGCCGGCGGCTACACGGTTGGGGAGCAATTCATCGAGGGGACTTCGCTGGTGACCGAAGGCGGCGGGCTCGCGCTCGACCCGGCCGGCCACATCCTGCTCAGCGGGAGCACCGGGGCCAGCGATTGGCCCGAAGCCGACGCCACAGCTCCGAATAACGACAACGCGGTCGTGGCCCACTTGGCGGCGGACGGTTCGCGCCTGCTCTGGCTGTCCCTGTTGGGGGGGCAAACTGAAGATTACGGCACCGAGCTCGTGGCCGACGGGCCGGGCGGGGCTTGGGTCACCGGCGAAGCCAATCGGCCCACCTTGCCCCCGTATTTCCCGACCACGCCGGACGCCACGCAACCTAGCTTTGGCGGCGGAATTTCCGATGCGTTTGTGACCCGGCTCGGCCCGCGACCCGCCACCCCGTTCAATGACGATTTTGCGCAGGCGCCCGTGTTGAACTCGCCCCGGGCCACGGTCCGGTTGAACTGGCTCGGGGCATCGCAAGAAATTGACGAACCCCTCCATGCCGGACAGGCCAGTCTCGGTTCAGTGTGGTGGCAATGGACTGCGCCTAGCGACGGCCGGCTCCAGCTCGACACGCTGGGGAGTGGTTTTGACACGCTGCTCGCGGTCTACACCGGCACCGAGGTGACGAACCTCACGGCCCTAGCTAGCAACGATGACGGCGCTGAAACCACCACCAGCCGGGTCCGCCTGCCGGTGACCGCCGGAACGACCTACCGGGTGGCCGTGGCGGATAAGGCCGGCGCGGCGGGCGACTTGGTGCTCAACGTCACGTTTTCGGAGCCGCCCAATGACGACTTCGCCCAGCGCATTTCGCTCACCGGCTTGCCCGTCACCGCCACCGGTTCGAGTCGCCACGCCACGCCGGAAACCCGCAACGACACCGCCCACGCGAGCGTGCCCGCCGGGCAATCGGTCTGGTGGGAATGGACGTCTCCGACCAACGGCTTCATCGCGGTGAGCACCGCCGGCAGCAGTTTCAATACGTTGCTCGGCATTTTTACCGGCGACGCCATCGACACGCTCACCGAGGTGCAGAGCAACGACAACGTCTCCGATCAACCCGGCGCCTTCACCAGCCAAGTGACTTTTCAAGCCACGGCGGGCACGCGCTATGCAATCGTCGTGGACGGCTATTACTCCCAGTCGGGTGCGATTCAGTTGGGCATTTTTCCGGGCGATCCGCCGCTCAACGACAATTTTGCCAACCGTGCCCCCTTGGTCGGTTACTTCGCCCGGGTGACGGCGGCCAACATCAACGCCACCGCAGAAGCGTCGGCCGGTGAACCGGCGTTGCAGTTCGTGGACAGTCTCGGGCAACCCTTGGAGCCGCCCGCCGGTGCCACGGTCTGGTGGACTTGGACGGCGCCCACCAATGGCCGGGTGCGGCTCAGCACGGCGGACGTCACCTTCGATACGCGCTTGGCCGTCTTTACCGGCGTAGAACTGAATGCGCTCACCCGGGTCGCGGCGAACAACAACCGGGGTGAAAATCCCAACGACCGCTCCAGTCTCGTGACCTTTGAAGCCACCGCGGGGACGACTTACCAGATCGCCTTGGATGGTGGTCTTTACAACGGTAACGCCGGGCGATTCACCCTGACGTTGGCGTTGGAACGGCCGCCGAAGATTCTGCCCGGAACCACGCAGCGGCAGGCGGATGGGAGCCTCAGTTTTTCCGTCGAAGCCGTGCCGGACCGCACCCTGATCCTTGAAGCCAGTGACGATCTTCGCTCGTGGACGGAGCTCGCGAGCCAGCCGGTTGTAGACCCGACCTTCACCTGGTCCCTCGCGGCGGCCTTCGTTGGCGACCAACGGTTTTTTCGCCTCGTCGACCCGACTTCGGGCCAATAACCCAACCGGCGCTAAGTTCAGCAGGTTGGGGGGCTTGGTCTGCCCTTGTCCGACGGGGGCGAGCAAACTCGGCCGCGATGAAACTAAATCCGGAATTTGAAGTGGGCGAAGTCGTGGAAATCCAAGCCGGGCCGGCCGGTTGCGCGTTGCCCTACGGTTTGGGCGTGGGGTTTCAAGTGCGCTTGGTCGCGGTGGAAGCCCACCACCGGATCGTTGAGCGCGAGGGGCGTGAGTGGCGCGTGTGCGTCAGCAATCTTCAGCCCCGTCAACTCCGCCGCCTGCCCGGGGTCGCGGTGCCGGCAGCGGGGCGGTGCCGCCGCTAGGCCGCCGACTCGCCATTCGACAAGCCGGCTCCCGCGAGTAGCGTTCGGCGCGTGATTCGGAACGTCATCTTCGACTGGTCGGGGACGCTGGTGGACGATTTGCCCGCCGTGTGGGAGGCGAGCAATCACGTCTTCCGCCAGGCGGGCGTGGAGCCGTTGACGCTCGCACAATTCCGCGCCGAGTTCGGGCTGCCGTATCGCGGTTTCTACGAAAAATTCGTGCCCCACGTCCCCCTTGAGCAGTTGGAAGTCTGGTTCCATGCGCGCTTCCTCGAGTGTCAGGATTCCGTGGTGGCTTTGCCGCACGCCCGTGCGCTGTTGGAGTTTTGCCGCCAGCAGGAACTGCGGGTGTTTATCCTCAGCACCGTGCATCCGCGGCACTGGGAATCCCAGGCGCACGCCACGGGATTGCAGGGCTTTTTCGAGCGGATCTACGCGGGGGTGGCGGATAAACGCACGCGGATCGCCGAACTGCTGGCTGAAAACCAATTGGCCCCGCACGCCACGGTGTTCGTCGGCGACATGCAGCACGACATCGAGACGGCGAAGCAGGGCGGCATTCACAGTGTGGCGGTGCTCACCGGTTACAATTCGCTCGGGCAACTCCGGCTCGCCGAGCCCGACCTCATCGTGGAGCACTTGGGTGAACTGCTCAGTTTGCTGGAGCGTAACCGACTTTTCTTACACCCTGTCCAGCCTGCGCCGACGCCGCCCCGGCCGGTCTCCACGGTTGGCGGCCTCGCCTTTAACGACGACGGGCAGTTGCTGCTAGTTCGCACGAACAAGTGGTCCGATCTGTGGGGCATTCCCGGGGGCAAAATCGAATGGGGCGAACCCAGCGAAACCGCGCTGCGCCGAGAAATGCAGGAGGAAACGGGGCTGGCAGTCACCGACGTCGAATTCGTGATGGTGCAGGACGCCATCAACCCGCCGGAATTCTACAAACCCGCGCATTTCCTGCTGCTCAACTATACCTGCCGGGCGCGGGGCCGGCAGAGCGTGCGGCTGAATTCCGAGGCGCAGGAGTTTCGCTGGCTGTCCTTTGCGGAGGCGTTGGCGTTGCCCTTGAATGGCCCCACCCGGGTGCTGCTGGAAGGGGTCCGGCGAAATTTCGACCCTGAATTTGCAGTGATCGCCGTCGTTTGAGCGAAGCCGGGCAGGGGGGGAGTCATCAGAAATTTCGAAGCCATGGATCGCATCATCATCACGGACTTGGAGGTGTTTTACCGCGTGGGGGTGCCCGACGCCGAGCGGGCGCAACCGCAACGGCTGTTGCTCTCGCTGGAACTGGAACTGGATTTCACCGCCGCCGCGGCGGGCGATGACCTGAGCCGCACGGTGGATTACTTTGGACTCACCCGGCGGTTATTGGCCCTGGGCGAAGGCCGCAGTTGGAAGCTGATCGAGACGCTGGCAGTGGATGTCGCGCAGGGGGTGCTGCAGGATTTTGCCGTCCAGCGAGTGACCGTCGAGGTAAAGAAATTCATCCTCCCAGAAACCCGGCATGTCGGTGTGCGGGTGGTGCGGTCCAGAGCGGTGCCGAGCTCGTAAGTAAGGCCGTTGCGGCCCACCTTGCGGAACCTTGATTTGGCGTTCGAGTTCGGCACGAAAACTGCCAAGGCTTCGGCCTCAAGCGTGACTTTTTCATGAGACTGAATCGCAGCCTGCAAGCAACCGCCCTTCTGGGCCTGGTCGGGGTAACCGTTTGGTGGGCCACCCGGGTTTCGTCCTACCCGCTGCCCGCCCGTTCCAAGGAAGCGCTGGCGCTCAAAGGGCAAGTGGTGGCCCCCGCCGTCGGGTCGCTCGGCGGTAAAGTGCTCCCGACCGTCAGCGCGCCGTCGGCCCCGGTGCCGGGGACTCCCACCTTGCGGTTGCCCGTGGACCGCACGTGGTCAAATTCCGTTTCGGAGGCTAAATTTGAACGCTTCCGAGCTTGGACCGAGGCCTATCGGGCGGCCGAACCGGCGGCGCAGGCTCAGTTGGAATCCGCCGGCGTGGAACTGGCTCGGGCGCGGCGCGAGGAATTGGGCGTGTTGATTCGCGCTGATCCGGAGCGGGCGCTTGATTTGGCTGTGCCGGTGGCGGTGCGCCTAGAGTTGCCGGCCGCCGTGGTGGCGCTGCTCGAAGAACGCATCGACGGCTGGGGCGACCTCGCGGTGCTGGCCGCGACGCCGTTGCCCGGCCGGGAACCCGAAGGGGAAGCCCTTTGGCGCACGGTGCAATTGGGGGAGCGCTTTTTCCGGGCCTACGTTTACGGCCGGCGCTTGGATGAGCCGGCTCGTTTTGGGCTCGCCCTGCACGGCCTCGCGGTGGACGGCCGGATGGCGGTGGACGCCAACCCAGTCCGCGTGCTGGAAGCCGCCGAGGCTCAGGCTTGGTTGGCCGGCGATCCAAGTTGCAGTGTTTCGGGCGCATCCGCCCAAGAATTGGGCACGCCGCTGGCGGTCGATACGGGCACCGAAACGCCCAAGGTTCTGTGCGGCACGGCGCACGCGGAGTCGCTCAACCGAACGCTGATCGAGGAGGAAAGCGACCTCGGTTCGATGGAAGTGACGCCGGCCGGCCGCCTTCAGCGGGCTTCGGCCTACACGGAGGGCAACAAGAAGCTGCTGCTGATCCGGGTGGATTTTTCTGACAATTCCGGGGCGCCGTTCACCGACGTGGCAGGCACCAACCACGTGCAGGGACTCGATACTTTTTACCGGGAAAATTCGCTGGGGCGGGCCGGTTGGCTGCCGCTGGGAGGCGGTTCGGCCATGACGCCGACGCTGCGTCTGGCCAAATCCGCGGCGACCTACGGCACCTTGGATCCGGCCGTGCTGCGGACCGATGCCCGCACCGCGGCGACCGCCGCCGGCTTTAATCTCGCCAGTTATCAGTTCGACCTGATCTGCTTCAAATCGGTGCCGAATTATTCTTGGGCAGGCTTGGGCTATGTGGGGGCGCCGGGCGCTTGGATCCAGGGAGCCTTTGATGCCGCGGCCGGCGTTTCCGCGCACGAGTTGGGGCACAACTTCGGACTCAGCCACGCGAACTTTTGGGACACCGCCGGCGCCAACATGATCGGCAAGGTCGGGACCGACGTGGAATATGGCGACAGCTTCGACACGATGGGCAATGCCTCCGGTGGTAAACGCCATTTCAACGTCCGTAACAAGGTCGCCCTCAACTGGCTGCGCAGCACCGAAGTCGTCACCTTTTCCACCAACGGGGTTTACCGGATCTTTGCGCACGACCTGACGAACGCCGTGACGGGCGCTCGGGCGCTCAAGGTCGCCCGCAACAGCCGAACGAACTACTGGTTCGAACTCCGCCAGAAATTTACGGACAACCGGTGGCTGCTCAGCGGCTTGGGCGTTCGCTGGGCCCGCTCAGATAATAGTCGCCAAAGCCTGCTGCTCGACACCACCGCCGGTTCGGCCGAGGGCAAGAACGACTCCGCGTTGGTGCTGGGGCGAACCTTCACCGATCCCGAGGTGGGTTTGCACATCACGCCGTTGCGCAAAAATGGCACTACGCCCGAGTCGATGGACGTGCAGTTTGTGCGCGGAAAATTCACCAACGATATTTCGCCCACGGTCGCGCTCACCCCGTCGGCCACGGCGGCGGGCACTGGCGTCACCGTGCGCTTTACGGCGGCGGCGGCGGATGAAGACGGCGACGCGGTGGCTTATTTTTGGGATTTTGGAGACGGCACGTTCGGCACCAACGGCGCCACCGCGTCGAAATCGTGGTCTGCGGCGGGGGATTATCTGGTTCGTTGCACGGTGTCCGATCTGCGCGGTGGGGTGGGCTCCGATTCGCTGGCGATCCGCGTCGGCAGTCCCACCACCTATCGCTTGTCGGGCAAAGTGACCCGGGACGGCCAACCGGTCGGTGGCGTGCGAATCTTCACCTCCAACACGCGCCTGACTTACACCGACTCCGACGGCAGCTATGTCTTGCCGGGCGTCACCGGAGGCACCTACACGCTGCGGGCCCAAGCGGACGGGTTGTTGTTTACCCGCGCCGGGTTCACCAACCCGCTCGTGGTCAGCGGGCACAAAACCAGCCTCGATTTTACCGGCACGCTGCCCGGCGATCTGGAGGCGGCGATCTTGGTGCCGGCCGGTGCCGAGTGGCGCTATCATGATGGCGGCGTGAATCTCGGCACGGCTTGGCGGACGCCGGCTTATGATGCTTCCGCTTGGAAACAGGGGGCCGCCCAACTGGGCTACGGCGACGACGACGTCTCCACGATCCTGAATTACGGCCCCAATTCGGCGAGCAAGCATCCGACCTACTATTTCCGGCACGAGTTCTTCGTCGCCGAACCGGCCCGTTTCCTCAGCGCCACGTTGGGCGTCATCCGCGACGACGGGGCGATGGTCTTTCTCAACGGCAAGGAAGTGTTCCGCAGCAATTTGCCCAGCGGCAGCGTCAGCTACACGACCCTCGCCTCCAATACCGTGGGCTCCGGGGATGAATCCACGTTCTTCGAGACGGAGCTGGCGGCGGCTGACTTCGTGTCGGGGGGCAATGTGCTGGCGGTGGAAATTCATCAGTCAGCGGTGGACAGTTCGGACGTCAGTTTCAACCTCCGCCTCGACGCCTTGCTGGCCCCCGCCGCCGGCGCCGGCGGCGATCCCGCACTGACCTTCACCACCGAGGCCGGCCTCCTGCGGTTGGCGTGGCCCGCGGCGTTCACCGGGTTCGGATTACAAATGCGGCGTGGTCTCGACCCCGTCGGGGAATGGGATCCGGCGCCCTTTCTGCCCACCGCGGTGGGCGGTTCCAATGTCGTCCATCTGCCCCTGACCGAAACCGCGCTGTTCTTGCGGTTGGCGAAGTAAAGCGGCCCCCGATCCCGTGCCGCTTGGCGGCCGCGCTGGCCCGAGGCTGCCCCTGGCGGGCAGGGGACGTAATACGCCCTTGTCGGCCTAGGGTTGCAGGAAAAGCTGGCCAGCGGTTCGCCGCATGCCCTTCAATTTGTCCGGTCCTGTGGACCGCACTCAAACCTTACTTCGTAACTCATGCAGATTCGCACCGCCCTCCCCCTCCTCGCTGCGCTCACCGCGGGCGTGGTCATCACCGGCTGTTCCTCCGCTCCTAAAACGCCGAAATACACGACCGAACAGGTCATGGAACAGGGCTTCAAAGGCAAGGAATCCCCCGCCGCCCGCGTGGGTCAGGGCGCTGGCACGGCCGCTGATTTCAAACTGCTCGCCGAATTGACCGCGTCGCTGCCGCTCAACGCGCCGATGAAGGGTGACGCCGCCAGTTGGAAGGAAAAATCCACCGCCCTCGCCCAAGCGGGCCAACAACTGGTCGCAGGTAAGGCCGGCGCGCTCGACGCGTGGAAGTCCGCCGCCAACTGCAAGGCCTGCCACTCCGTCCACAAGCCCGACTGACCTCCGACCCACCCGAGGGGTGTAACCGGGGCGCGACCGGACGGGTCATTCCCGCAACCGGTCCCAGCGACCCGGTCTTTTAACCATGCGTAACACTCTTCTGATTGTGGCCGGAGCAGCCCTGCTGTCCGCCGGCTTTTCACCCCTCCGCGCCGCCGACAAACCCAAGCACACGATCGAGGAGATCATGGAGCAGGGGTTCAAAGGCAAGCAGTCGCCCGCTGCCCGTGTGGGCAAAGGCGAGGCCACCAAGGCTGACTTCAAGCTCTTGGCCGAACTCACCCATGACCTGCCACTGAACACGCCGGAAATGGGCGACGCCAAGAGTTGGAAGACCAAGGCCACCGCGCTGGCCGCCGCCGGCAAGGCGCTGGCCGAGGGCAAACCCGGTGCGCTCGAACTGTGGAAGGAAGCCGCCAACTGCAAGGCCTGCCACACCGATCACAAGCCGGAGAAAAAATAACCCCTCCGAGCTTTGTCTGACGCCACGCGCCGGTTTCGACCGGCGCGTTTTGCTTGGGCCGACCGACCGCCGCTTCCGAGGTCACTCGGTGATATAAGTATCCCCGTGTTCATAGGGCGGGGCGCAGCAACACAGCAGGCGCAGCGGCTCGGCCCCGGTGTTCCAGAGCTTGTGTTTCTTGCCCGGCGGAATGGCGATCGCGTCCCCGCCGCGCACCTCCCGCAGTTCTGCTTCGATCCGCATCCGGCCACAGCCGTGGGTGATGTAGTAAATCTCCTCCGTCCGGGCGTGGTAATGTTCCTCGGTGGCTTGGCCCGGTTGCAGCCGAGCCTCGGCCAATGATTGCAACCGGATCGCCGCGTTGCGGGGCGAAAGCAGTTCCCGGATTTCCGAACTGTCCTTGGTCGTGAAGGCGGGCTGTGTGTCCAAGTTAAAGACGTCCATCGCCGAAGCGTGGAAGCCGACTCCGCCGTTGCAAGCCCCAGTTCCCGCGCGAACCCCAGTCCCGCTCAGGCATTTGCCCCGGCCAGCGGTGAGCGCGAACGGGGCGCGCGGGCCGGCTTCGGGGTTGTTTCGGCCGGCTGAGTTTCTCATGCTCCAGACTCGCCATGAAACGAATCGTGTTCGCCGCCCTACTTTTGGCCGTCACCCGGTCGGCGGTTTTCGCCGCGGTGCCGGAACCCAAGTTCCGCGCCGTCAATGTGGATACCAACCTCGCCATCGGCTACGGGTTGGCGCTTGCCGACATTGATGGCGACAAGCGTCTCGACCTCGTGCTCTGCGACAAACAGCAGATCGCTTGGTATCGCAACCCGAGTTGGGAGAAGTTCGTCATCGCCGAAAAATTGACCGCCCTCGACCACGTCTGCGTGGCCGCCGCCGACATCGACGGCGATGGCAAGGCCGAGGTGGCTGTCGGGGCGGGTTGGAATCCCGGCGACACTCAGAACTCCGGCGCCCTATTTTTCCTGAACCCGCCGGCGGATCGAACCCAGCGCTGGGAGCCTATCCAGTTGGCCCACGAGCCCACCCTGCACCGGATTCGGTGGGGCCGAGACTGGCAGGGACGAATGACCCTGCTCACCGTGCCACTACACGGGCGCGGCAACGAGGCCGGCAAGGGCACGGGCGCCGGCGTGAAGATTCAGCGCTACCGGCCGCCCGCCGACGTGCATGCGCCGTGGGCCGTGGAGACGCTGAACGAGCAGTGGCACCAGACGCACAACTTCGACTTCGTGCAGTGGGACGATGATGCCGCGCCGGAGCTTGCGGTTGCGGCCAAGGAGGGTGTCTTTGTGCTGAATTGGTCGCGGGCGCAGAATGGCTACGTGGCCGAACAGGTGGGGTCCGCTGAGAACGGCGGCTGTGGGGAAATTCGCGGCGGCAGTCTGGGCGCAGGGCGTCAATTCTTCGCTGCGATCTCGCCGTTGCACGGCCATCAATTGGTCCTGTTTACGCCCGGGCCCGCCGGGGCCAAACCGTGGTCACGGCGAGTGCTCGACGAGTCGTTGATCGATGGGCACGCCTTGGCGTGTGGCGATTTTCTGGGTTTGGGGCGGGATCAGATCGTGGTCGGCTGGCGGGCCATGGGCCGGCCGCGGAGCGTAAAGGTGGGGCTCAAATTGCTCACGCCTCTGGATGCGGGCGGCCAAGCATGGCGCTCGACTTTGATCGATGACGACACGATGGCGTGTGAAGACTTGCAGGTGGCTGACCTGAATGGGGACGGCAAGCTGGATCTCGTCGCCGCGGGGCGGTCGACGAAGAACCTGAAGGTGTGGTTCAACGAGCGCTGAGCTCCGGGCTGGGTGCCGGCGGCGGCGCCGGTGGGTTCACAGAAACTCCCACCGGCTGAACTGTGCAGCTTGGCCGCAGGGGGCACCGGCGTCCGTGATCAAGTTCCAGACTGTGGCTTGGGCGATTCGGAAGCGCCGGCCGGCCGTGGAGATTCGGATCCCCGAGTAGTCGTCGATGAATCCCTGCCGAGTGACGGTGGCGAGCAGGCGGGCGCGTTCCTCGCGGTTGGGAGCCTCGGCCGTCAGTCTGGAAGGCATCTGCGTGAGTTGCTCCCAACTGGTTTCCCACAGGCGCAGGGCGGTGGCATTGCCGTAATTCAGCACCGGATCGGCTTCAGTCCCGTGTGCGACGAGCACGAATGGCGCCTCAAAGATTTGGCGCGCCAACGCGACCGGGTCGGCCGTAGGCGGGACTAAGTCGCGCCCGGTCCAGTGGCGGAGGCTGCGGGCCAAAACGGTGGCCTGAAGGACGGCGGCTTCGGTTTGCCAGTGGGGTGTCATTGGTCAAAAAGCGTTGCTGAATGCCGGTTCAAAGACCCGGCCGGCCGGGCCGGGATTCAGGGTGAATGATTTTCAGGTTCACAATCAGCGTCCGGCCGCGGCGCCTGCGCGAGTTAACTCATTCAAGCGACCACCGACCCATTCTTGAGGCGGATCACTTGTCGACAGCGGTGGGCGAGATCGAGGTCGTGCGTGACGAGCACGAGCGCCGTGCCGGCATCGGCGTTGAGCTGGAAGATCATGTCGGCCACCCGCTGGGCGGTGTCCCCGTCCAAGTTGCCCGTGGGTTCGTCAGCGAAGAGCAGTTTGGGCTCGTTCACAAAGGCGCGGGCGAGCGCCACTCGCTGCTGTTCGCCACCGCTGAGTTGGGCGGGGTAATGGCTGAGGCGTTCCCCGAGGCCGACTTTGCGGAGCAGGTCCACGGCCCGCGCTCGCGACGCGCCTTGGCCGCGCAACTCCAGGGGCACCAGCACGTTTTCCAGCGCGGTGAGCGTCTGGAGTAGTTGGAAGTTTTGAAAGATGAAGCCGACCTGTTCGTTGCGGACGCGGGCCCGCCCGTCTTCATCGAGTCGGCCGAGTTCATGCCCAGCGAGCGCGACGGTGCCGGTGGTTGCCGCGTCGAGCCCGGCGCAGAGGCCGAGGAGGGTGGTCTTGCCGGAACCGCTGGGGCCGACGATGGCGAGGGTGTCCCTCGGGGCGAGTTCAAAGGAGACCGCCCGCAGCACCGTCAACGCGGTCGCGCCGTTGCGGTGCGTTTTGGAGAGCGCGTGGACGGAAAGGATCGGAGCGACGGACACGCGGAGAGGGTGGGTGAGAAAACGGGGGCGTCAATCAGCGCGGCCCGGGGCCGCATCGGTTTGGAAGAGGTGGTGGTAGGTTCTGGATTCGAACCAGAGAAGGCGTGAGCCAGCAGATTTACAGTCTGCCCCCGTTGGCCACTTGGGTAACCTACCACGGCCTAACCGAATCGCCCGAACGGGCGGGGCGCAATAAAGGCGAACGGACCCCCGAGGCTCAAGAGGTTTTTTCTTTTCGACACGAATTCTTCGTTCCACGGACTGGAGTTCCGCCTTGATTTTCGCCTGCGCCAGCTCGTCCAAGGTCCGCTTTTCACGTCTACGACGAGGACGATTTGGGCCCCACCGCGCTGCCTCCGGGGCCGGCTCTCGCTGAAATCGCCCCCCGGAGTCCGGTGGACAAATCCGCTCCGGGCCAAAGAATTTTCTCGGGGTCAGGTCAATCTGCTGGCCGCCTAGCGGAACAACTGCGGGGCGAATTCGTTCAGGTATTCGCGCCATTTGTCCCACGTGTGCGCGCCGTCCGTCTCCTGGTAGATCACGTTGAACTGGTGCGCTTTGAACAGTTCCACGGTCTTCCGCGAGGTCTCGACCAAGAAGTCGTCTTTGCCTGTGGCGAACCAAACTAGCTTCAGCCCCTCCTTTAGCTTCGCGTCATCAAGGATCGCCTGGTGCTTTTCCTCGAAGCTTGGGCCTTGCGGCGCGGCTGCCCCCGGGCGTTGCACCAGGCCGAAAATGCCCGAACTATACACACCGAGGTAGGCGAACTTCTCTAGGTTCGGAATGCCGATGTTCAGCGTGTGCGCGCCGCCCATCGAGAGGCCAGCGAGGGCGCGGTTCGCCCGGTCGGTGCGGACCCGGTAGCGCATTTCGATGAACGGCATGATGTCCGCGACGAACTCGGGCTCGAATTCCCCGGACATGGAACCCCGGCCGAAGCTGAACGGCCCCGTGTGTCCGTGCGGCATCACCACGACCATCGGCTTCGCTTGTCCGGCGGAGATCAGGTTGTCGAGGATGAACCCGGCGCGGCCCACGGTGCTCCACGAGTTGTTGGAGTTGAACGCCCCGTGCAGCAGGTAAAAGACGGGATACCTGTCTGCGCCCGCTTCGTAGCCAGGCGGGGTATAAGCGTCCAGCCGGCGGAACTGCTTGAGCGTGGAAGACCAGCAAGTCACCTGCGCGCCGGCGCCGTGCGGCACGTTTTGCGTATCCTGCCAGTCAGCTCCAGCGACGTTGACGAGGCTCCAAGTGTTTTCGTTGGACTCGCTGGTTTTGGGATTGCGCGGATCGATCACCGCCCCGCCATCCACATTGAAGTTGTAGCGGTAGCTGCCGGGCGGCACTGGGCCGACCGTGACGGTTCACACCTCGTTCGTGCCTTTGGCCATGTCCTTGCCCTGGCCCAGTCCCGGCAGATCACTGCTGGCGAGCTTTACGGCGGCGGCCTTGGGCGTCCACACCCGGAAGGTCAGTTACCGGTTGGCCGCAACCTCCGGCGAGAGGACCGGTGGCGGCGGGGTAGGACGCTGAGCCGAAGAGTCGAACTGGACCGCCAACCCGGTTAGCAGGGTGGCGACAAAAGGACGTAAGTTCATGCGCGTAAGGAGGGACTCAGCCAGTGGCCCGTGAGGGCTTGGGCCGGTTACGCCGGGCTAGGGAAGTGGCCGCTGGACGGACGTCACGTTTCTGCCGCCGCGCAGGCGTCAGCCCTTCGCTGCATCCAGTCGGCCGGCGGCATAGGCCTCGAAGACGCGGCGAATTTCATCCCGCACGCGGCGGAAGACGGCGAGCTTCTCGTCGTCGGTGCCGGGGGCGTGCGCGGGGTCTTCAAAAGGCCAATGATGGCGGTTCACCTGTCCGGGAAACACGGGGCAAGCCTGATCCGCGTTGCCGCAGACGGTGATGACAGTTTCCACGGGTTGGTTCAGGAACTCGTTCATGTGCTTCGACGTGTGCGCTGAGAGGTCGATCCCGATTTCGGCCATCGCCTTGAGCGCGAGCGGATGCACGTAGCCGGCGGGCTTGGAGCCGGCGCTGGCCACCCGGAATTGGTCTTTGGCGGCGGCGCGCAGGATGCCTTCGGCGAGGTGGGAACGGCAGGAGTTGCCGGTGCAGAGGATGAGAATGAGGGGGGGCATGAGAAAGTGAAGGTCGGTCAACGGCGCGGTTAAATAGACGAGCGTCCGTTCGCGCCCCCACCGGCGGGGCCGCGGAGTAGGGGGCTCAGGGGCACCATGAGCAGGGCTCCCAATGTGGGGGCGGTGAGGTAAACCCAAAGCTGTTCCAAGTGGCCGCTGATCACGGCGGGCGCAAGCGAGCGGACTGGGTTCATTGAAGCGCCGCAAATTGGCCCGGCGAACATGGCTTCCAAGGCGATCACGGCGCCGATTACGAGGCCGGCAGTGATGCCTTTTTCCTTCGCGCCGGTGGATACATTGAGGATGACCAACATCAGCAGCGCGGTGAGCACGACTTCGAGGATGAAACTTTGCAGGGCCAGCCCGGCGGGCAGCGTGGCGCCGAGGGTGGGGTGCGTTGGAAACAGGAACCGCAACAGTCCGCTGGCGGCGAAAGCCCCCGCGGCTTGGGCCGCGACGTAGCCCGGCACGTCGCGCCAGTCGAATCGGCCGGCCGCGGCGAAAGCCAAGGTCACGGCCGGATTCAAGTGTGCGCCGCTGACGTCGCCGAAGGTGTAGATCATCGCCAGCACGATCAGGCCGAACGTGAGGGCGATACCGACGTGGGTGATGGCGCCGCCGGAAACCGCGTTGATGACGATGGCGCCGGTGCCGGCAAACACGAGCGCGAAGGTGCCGATCAGTTCGGCGAGTAGGGGGGCGCGATTCATGGCGCGGAGGGTGGGGTTGGGCGGCGGCGGAGGCGGGGAAAATATCGGGGCACCTGTTGGGCGTAGGCGGCGTAGCCGGGAAACCGTTGGCGCAGCCAGACTTCTTCCAAGCGGGCTTTGCCGTGCAGCCAGGCGCCCAGCACAAGGCTCAGTAGCAACGCCAGTGGGCTGTTCCACCAGAGCGTCCAACCCAAGGCGAGGGCGAGGGTGCTGGCGTAAAGCGGATGCCGCACGTGGCCGAAGATGCCCGAGGTCAGGAGCTGGCTGCCCGGAGTGGGCGTGGGCATCGGGGTGAGGTGGCGGCCCAGTTGGCGAACGCCGGCCAGTCCGGTCCACGCGGCGTAGAGCAGGCAAATCCCCGCGGCAAAGCGGCCTAGGAAAACGTCAGCCGATCGGCGGCCCAGGGGTCCGGCGAAGGCGAGCGCGACCAGCAACAGGAGCTGGCCGGCGACCAACCACCGGCCGAGAGCCGGGGACGGCGTCGGCTCGTGCGGCGGCCGAGCGACCGCTTGGGGCGGGTGGTCCGGCATGTTCAGCAGCAGCCGGAGGGACCGCAGCCGCAGTCGCCGGCTGTCGATGGCAGCTTGGCCGCGCCCTTCATCGTGCCCCAGCCGCCGAGGATCACGCGCCGGATTGGTTCGTGGGTTTCGGGATGCTGGGTGAGCGGGGCGTCCTTCATGCCTTGCTGGAGTTCATAGAGTTTCACCGGCTCGCTGGCGGTCGCCGGAATCGTTTCGTAGAGGTAGGTGGTCATCGCGTTGGCAGTTGAGGGTAATGCGTTGGTTTAAAATGAGGGGGTCAACGGTTTGGCTTCGACCAAGAGCCGCCCGTCCTCCATCTCGTAGCTCCGGTCGAAGACGTCGAGCGAACGGTGGTCGTGGGTGACTACGAGCACGGCCGCGCCGCGCTCATGGGCCACGCGCCGGAAGAGTTCCATGACCTGCCGCCCCCGCTGGCTGTCGAGTGCGGCGGTCGGTTCATCCGCGAGGATCAGGCCCGGCTCATTGGCGAGGGCGCGGGCGACGGCCACGCGTTGCTGCTGCCCGCCGGAGAGGGCCGCGGGCAAGTTGTTCGCCCGGTCGGCGACTCCGAGATAGGCGAGTAGTTCCAGCGCGCGGCACCGGGCCACGGCGGGGGGCGTGGCGTTGATTTCCAGCGCCACCTGCACGTTTTCGAGGGCGCTCAGGAAGGGGATCAAGTTGGCTTTTTGAAAGACAAAGCCGAGGTGGCGACGGCGGAAGCTGCGCAGATCCACTTTCGGTTTCGCGGCGTCCATGACCAGCTCCCCACCGAGGTAGATGCGGCCGGAAGTCGGCGGGTTGATGAGGCCGATGGCAGTCAACAGCGTGGACTTGCCCGCGCCGCTGGGGCCGAGGAGGGCGATAACTTCGCCGCGGCCTACCCGCAGGGACACGTCCTTCATCGCCACGACCTCCGTGTTGCCGTGGCCGTAAACCTTCGTCAGGTTTTCGGTGACGATGGCATGCGAGCTGTCCGGGGGCGGGTTCATGCGGCGAGCACGGTGTTGGGTTCCACCCGCATCGCCTTGCCGATGCCCAGCAGGCTGGCCAGCACGGAGATGACCAGCACGATGCCCGCCAGCAGCAGCAAATCGGGCGGCTCGATCACGACCAAGCGCGGGAAGCGGGGGAACGCGTAACGCCCCAGCCACCAAGCCAGGCCGTAGCCCAGCGCCCCCATGAGCAGCGCCTGCTGGAGAATCAGCCCGATGATGACGCGGTTGCGTGCCCCGATGAGTTTGAGCAGGGCGATGTCGTGGAGCTTGTCGAGCGTCAGGGTGTAAATGATCAGCGCCATGATGATGGTCGAGATCAGGATGAGCAGGACCCGGAACAGGCCGAGTTGCCGCTTTGCCTTGTCCACCATGCCGGACAGCAGCAGGTCTTTTTGCTGCTGCGTGGAATAGACCGTGACGTCGGGCCAGTTGGCGAGCGTCGCCGTCACGCGGGTTGGATCGGCGCCTGCGCTCAACGTCACCAGCACGGCGCTGACCTGAGGGGGCGCCAAGGCGGGCAGTTCCGATCCCGGGCCTGAAGCCCGCTCCGCGAGTAGCGGTGTGACTCGGCCCAGATCCAGATTTTCCACGCGGGCGCGGCGCGCGGCGCGTTCGAGCCGGGTGGCTTCGCCGGGCACATCAAACTGGACCGCGAGCGCGTCGCTCACCGTGAAGAAGGCCAAGCCATCGCCGCCGGAACCCACCATGCCGCGAGTCAGGCCCACGACTTCGTAAGTGTTTTGGCCGAGCGTTAGCCGTTCGCCCAAGGGGAGTCCCAGCGAGCGGTCGGCGATCAGTTCGTAGTGGGCTTGCCGCAGCGCGCGCCCGGCCACCAGCGGCACCCACTCGCCCCGGTCTTCGGGCCACGCCAAGCCTTGCACGACGAGGCGCAAGGGCTGGCCGCGATGTTCGCGTTGGATCGTGTGGGAGACAAAACGCCAGGCGGCCGCTACGCCGGGCACGGCGCGCACCCGGTCTTCGAGGTTGGCGGGGATGCGGGAGACTTCGGCGAAGGGGCCGCGGGTGCTGCCCTGCACGACCCAGAGATCCGCCCCGACTTGGTCCACTAGCAGGGTCGCCTCGTGTATCAGCCCGCGATAGATGCCACCCATGCCCATGACGATCATGAGCAGCAGGCCGATGCCGACGGTCGTGAGGGCAAAGCGGCCGAAGTTGTGGCGGATATCCCGGACGGCGAGGTTCATGGCGCAGCGACGCGTTGCCCCTCGGTGAGCGGTTGCTTCTGTCCGTCGAGTGGGCGCACCACGTGGTCGCCCGCCGCGAGGCCGGCCTTAACTTCGAGCCCCTGCGGACCGCGCAGCCCGAGGACTAAGTCGCGCCAGCGGGCCCGGCCTTGCACCTCCACAAATACGCCGGGACGTTGGTCGCGCCAGCGCACGAACTGGGCCGGCAACACCAGCGCGTGGGGTTGCCGGCCGGTTTCGATGAATACTTCGGCGCGTTGGCCGATGGTCCAGTTCGGGGGCAGCGCCTGCACGCGCACTTCCACGATGAATTCCCGCGTCTCGCGATCGGTTTCGCGTCCGAGGCGGGCGACCTCGCCCGCATACTCCTGTGCTGGTTCGGCCCGAAAGCGCACGCGGGCCGGTTGGCCGACACGCAGGCCGGACAGCGCGGTTTCATCTACCCACGCGGTCACCCAGATTTCGTTCGTGGCCACCAGTTGCAGAATGGATGCCCCTGGCACAACGAGTCCGCCCGCGTCGCGGTCGCGGCGCGTGACTAAGCCGTCGAAGGGACTCCGCATCTCGGTGAACGCGAGGTGTTCCTTCTGGTAGAGCAGGGTCTTTTCGGCGGTGAACCCCTGACTCTGGGCTTCCGTAATGGCGGCTTGGGCGCTCTTCAGATTCGCTTCGGCGACGTGTAAGGTTTCGGCCGTTTTGTCGAAGTCGGCCTGCGAGGCAATCTTCCCGGCCAACAGTTCCAAGGAGCGTTGATGATCTCGCTGGGCCTGCTGGAGCACGGCCTGCGCTCGGGCTTCGTCGGCGCGCACGCGTTCGACCGTGGCGCGAGCGGCCACCAGTGCGGCCTCGGCAATGGCCACCTGCTGCCGCGTCTCCGCGTCGTCGAGGCGCGCGAGTAGTTGGCCCGTTTTCACGGTTTCACCCTGATCGACCAGCACCGCCGCCAAGCGTTCCTGCAGGCGGGGGCTAATGGTGGTTTTGACCCGGGCCTCCAACGTGCCCGTGCCCATGATTTCGCCCCGCACTTCGCCCGCGGCGACGGGGTGGGCGAGCACCGGGGCGGGGCTAAACCGAACGCGATAAATCACGCCCGCGGCGCCGGCGAACAGTAGCAACCAAGGCCAAAGCTGGCGGAGGGAAGGGCGGGTCATGCGCGAGGTGAACACGGGGTGGGGCGGACGAGTTGCCCGGCTTCGGCCAAGCGGGCGAGCGCTTCCGGGCCGGTGGGTTCCTCCGGTTGCCAAGGCAACCACGCGGTGCGGGTGGCATGCTGTTCCACCACTTCGCGGAGGTAGCGATGTTCCGCCTGCTCGCGGCCTCGGAGCAGGGGATCGCACGAGCCGCTGTGCAGCAGGCTTTGGTTGATGACCCAAGCAAAGGGTTCGATGTGTGCCCGGCGCAGATCTGCCTGCAACGCGGCGGCTTCATGCACCGGCGTGGCTTCCGGCAGGGTGATGAGCAGAATGCGGGTGAACGCGGGATCGCGCAGTCGTTCGAGGAGTTTGAGGACGGCTTCCGGATGCGGACTGCGGGCCTGCCGTTCCAGTTCGCGCTGATAGGCCTCGCTGGCATCGAGCAGCAGCAGGGTGTGCCCCGTGGGCGCGGTATCGAGCACGACGAAGCGCTTGGTGCCCTCGCCGACTTCGTGGGCAAAGGCCCGGAAGACGGCGATTTCCTCCGTGCAGGGCGAGCGGAGGTCTTCTTCGAGCAGAGCGCGCCCCGCGGCGTCCAGCAGCGCACCTTGGGTGCGCAAGACTTCCGCCTGGTAGGCGGCGGTCTCCGCGGCAGGATCAATCTGGCTCAGCGTGAGGCCGTCCACTTTCCCGGCCAAGGTCTGCGCCACATGCGCCGCGGGATCGGTGGTGCTGAGGTGCACGGCGTGCCCGCGCCGTGCGAGCCGGACCGCAATGGCGGCGGCCACGGTGGTCTTGCCCACGCCGCCTTTGCCCATCGTCATGATCACCCCGTGGCCCGACTGCTCGATCCCGGCGACGAGCTCGTCGAGGCGCTCCATGGGCGGGGGCGTCCAAGCGGCGGGCGACACCGCGGCGCCGGTCGCGTCGTTTTCGCTCTGGAGCAGGACCCGCAGGCCGGCGAGTCCCAGAATGTTGATGGGCCGCAGCGGCACGATAAAACTGGGCAGACTCCCGATAAAGGTCGCGGCTGTCGCCAAGGCCGCGGCCCCGCGCTGTTGCATCGCCTGAGCGGTTACGTCCGCGGGACATGGCGTGGTAAAAGTGCCGTTGATGATCAGGCATTGATTGCCCACGCCGATCGCCCGCAGTTCGTGGGCCGTGCGTTCCGCCTCGCGTAAGGCGGCGAGCTGAGGGCGGCTGACGAGCACGAGCGTGGTGGCCGAGGCATCGGCCAACGTCCTGACTGTGGCTTCATAAATGGCTCGCTGTTTTTCCAAGCCGGCCAAGGGGCCTAAGCAGGAAGTGCCGCTGGTGTTTTGGTTGAGGAATTGATCCCACGCCTTGGCCAGACTCATCAGGCGGAGCGTGTGGCCGGTCGGCGCGGTGTCGAAGAGGACGTGGTCAAAGTTCTTCGCGGCCGCCGGCTGACCAATCAAACCGGAGAACTCATCGAAGGCTGCAATCTCCACCGTGCAGGAACCGGAAAGTTGCTCCTCCATGCGCCGCAAGGCCGACTCCGGCAACAATCCACGCAGGGGGCCAATCAGCCGTTCGCGATACGCCGCGGCGGCGACGACCGGGTTGATGTTCATCGCCTCCAGCCCCGGCGCCCCCGCGATGGGGGTGGGCTGATTCGTGAGCGGGGTCGCCAGCACCTCATCGAGGTTTGAGGCCGGGTCCGTGCTGACCAAGAGCACGCGTTTGCCCGCTTCCACGAGCTTCAGGGCCGTGGCGCAGGAGAGCGACGTCTTGCCGACGCCGCCCTTGCCGGTGAAGAAGAGGAAACGCGTCGTGGTGGCGGCTTCGGGCTGATAGGCGGGCAGCTTCACGCGGCCGGCGCCTCCTGCGCGGAACCCACGGCACGAACCCATTCAGCGCGTTCGGCGGCCGAAGGATAATGCCCCTGCGACTGTTGGGTGCCGTCCCAGAAGATCAACGGCAGGACTTCGACGCCGCCCGTGTCGAGCGCGGCCTTTACGGCCGGATTCTGCACAAAGGCGAGGGGTTGCTGACTGAGCGTGTAGCGCTCGACCTTCACGCCCAGCGTGGCGAGCTGCTGGAGCAGGGCCGCGAAGTGGACGAGTTCAGGCTCCACCGAGGGACCGCACAGACCGGTCGAACAGCACATGGGCGGATCGTAAACCTGGATCGTTTTCACAGTGCGAATCTATTTGGCCAAATAGCCAAGTAAAGGATTCAGTGCGGACGTCCGTTGTCGGAAAAGCCTCCTAGGTTGCGTTTTTGGCGGCCGTGCCCGGTGCCCGTCCGTCACCGCGGGAAGCCGGGTCGCCTTGCGTCAGCGTCGGGTTTGGCCGGGGAATCGGGGACGAGGCCGTCCACGCATTCAAAGAAGCTGAGCAGGCAGGGGCACTTCAGGCGGTAAAACACCTTGAGCCCCCGTTTTTCGGCGGTGAGCAACCCGGCGGCGCGCATCAGTCGGAGGTGCTTGGAAACGGTGGAAATGTCGGCCCCGACCAAGGCAGTGAGGTCGCACACGCTGCGCTCGCCGGACTGCAAGGCGTCGGCAATGGCGAGCCGCGAGGGATGCGCGAGCGCTTTGAGCAACGCGATTCGCCGAGCGGGGCGGTCCGTGGGGTTCGACATTGGGCCAAACGTGTCTCAATCCCGGAGTCCCCGGCAAGTGTCGTTCCGCGCTTCGCCAGCCCCAAGCTCAAGGCGGGGGCGAGCCAGTTCCTCCGCGGGGGAGCCAGTTGGCAGCCAATTCCCGTTCGGGCCCGGAAAGCTCGTCCAGACGGAGGTCGGCGGCGACGTGGCGGGCCTCGGACGTTTGCCCGCCCTGACCCAAGGCTGCGACGTAAACGACCCGCCAAGGAATCGGGGTTTCGGGTTGATCCAAGTGCAGCGGTTCCAACTGCGCCAACGCCGTTTCAGGCTGGCCTTGGCGCACGGCAGCCAAGGCGGCGGTAATTCGGTAGAACGGATCCTGAGTTAACTCGGTCGGGCAGGTTTTGAGGAACGCCAAGGCGGCCGGTTCGTCGCGCTGGAGTAAGAGTTGGCAGAAGGCGAGGGCTAGCTTCAGGTCCCCGCGGCGGGGGCGAAGTTCGGTCAGGCGCTTCAGGGCCTTGTGGGTGCCGGTGGCGTCATTGTGGAGGCGGCTCAACCGCAACATTTGGTGGGCCGCCCGCGCGGCATAGGCCGGGTGCGGCAGCATTCCCTCCCACGCCTGGGCCGCGACCTCCCGTGCCCCGACGGATTCGGCGTGCACCGCCAAGAGTTCCAAGGCGACCGGAATGGTGGCGCATTCTAGCAGCGCCACCCGCCACCGGGCTGAGACTTCGATCCGGGGGCGGCCCGCGAGTTGGGCGGCGCTGGCCTGAAACATGAGTCGCAGGCCTTTGGGCAGGGGCAATTTGGGGTTCGCGGCCAACTGTTCCAAAGCGGCGTGGTCCCCTAGGGCGGCGAGGGCCCCCAAGCGTTGGCGGGCGAGCTGTGCGTCGCGCAAAGCGTGCTCGGGGGTGACGATCTGGGCGACCAGCGCTGGCCAGCCGCCTTGGGCCAATTGTTCCGCGAGTTGCCCCAGTTCGACCTCGGAGGTGGCCTCGGGCCGCGCTTGCATGAATTCGGTCAGGCGCTGGGGAGCATTCGACGGGGCTTGCCTCAGTGCCACCAGCAAGCCGACGGCGCTCTCCTTGAGCGGGGCATTGGTCCGGCCGGAGAACCATTGGCCCAAACGATTCAGCTCGCCGGGGCTCAGTCGGGGTAAGGCGAGCAACGTCAACGCGGCGGTGACCCGCTCGGGCGCGGGGCTGGCGGCGAGGGTCCAATGGCGGGCGCGGCCCAAGCTTCGAATCGGTGCCTGTTCCGACGCCAGTTGGAGTTCCGCCACCCGCAGTTCGAAGCGGGGTTGCCCCGGGCATTGCTTCAAGGCGTCGAGGGCGGCGGCCAAGGCTTGCGCCGGGTCGCCGTCCAGTTCGAGGAATTCCGAGACGGCCAACAGAATTTCCGGGTTTTGGGGCTGGCTGCGGTGCAGCGGGGCCAAGACGGCCCGCGCCTCGTCCAAACGTCGGCAACGCAAGGCCAGTTGGACGTGTTGTAGTTGGTCGCCGACGGTGGCCACGCCGGACTGCTCCAGTCGGCTCCAATAATTAAGGCCTTCAGGATGGTTAAACCGTGAGTAGTATTCGGCCGTCAGCCGGAGGGCATCCGGTTGTCGGGGGTTCAGTCCATTCGCGGCGCGCAGTAGGCTCGCCACCGTCTCCCACTCGCCCGCGGTCGCGGCCGCCTGCGCCCGAGTGTTGAACTGGCCCACCCGCCGGTCGCGCAGCGAGCGCCAGATGGGTTTGGCGCTGAAGGCGGCGCCCAAGGCCAGCACGCCCACCACCACCAGCCCGACCAAAAAGCGCTTGGAAGAGTCTTGGAAGTCCGTCATTGCCAGTGGAAGTGGAGTGCCGGGCCCAGGAATCGTCGCGAGTTTAACCCCAGCTCACTCGGGCTGGGGCTGCCCTTGCCGCCGGCGCCACGCTTGCAGGCCGAAGGCGCTGACCACCAAAAGTCCCGCCGCGGCGGTGTGAGCTTCGGGGATAATGGGGGGCGGGATCAGGTTCAGCCCGCTGACTTGTTGCCATTCTTCAAAGCCAGCTTCGGCTCCGTAAAGGCCGCCCTTTGCCCCAAATTGGCTGTAAAGGTAGAAATACCAATTGGCATTCACCCCGGAGACGCTGTTGGTCGCGCTCTGGGGGAGCATAAAGATCATGTCGGATTCCCCGGAACCGGAACTCGCGTAGAGGTAATTCAGCAGAACTTCGCGATCTTCCCCGCCATCGAGGTCGTAAATCTTGGTCGCGCCCGCCGTCAAATTGCCGTAGGTGCTCGCGTCGGTAAGGGGCGTGGGGCTCACGTAAATCTCCAGTTTGTCTAAGGAGATCAGGTGCCGGGCGTTAGCCCCGATGGAGTCGGCGGACTCATTGATATCCAGTCCGAAGCTCCAGTAACTGATGCTATCCACGGGGTTGTTCACCGGCGAAGTCAGTGCGCCAACCGTCAAACCTCGCGTTTTGGCATCGTCCACTTCCGGCATCAGCGGGGCATCCGGATCGCCCAAGATCGGGTCGTCCGAGTCGGTGGCGTTGTAACCGTCTTCTTCCTCAAAAAAACCGTCCCCGCCTAACCCAGTTGGTTTGTCTTGCACGGCGAGAAAGGTGTTGAAAACCCCGGTCCCGGAGGCGGACGACGAGGTTCGGTTAAAGAAATAGGCCCCGTTGACAAGGGCCGAATAATTGATCGACGACGTCAGATCGTAACTAGTCTGACTGAAGGTGGGCGGGGTCGCGGCAAAAGCGAGTGCCAGGGCCGTGACTGCTTTCGGGGCTGTCTTGGAAATGTTGAGTTTCATGGGGTCGAGGTCTCCGGCGAAGGCCGTTGTCCGGGAGGGACGGATGACGTCTCCGCTTGGTTTGAAACCCTATCCAGCGCCTTGCGTGTGACCATCACGGCGGTTGGCTGAACTCGCTCCAAGCTTGGGCGCGGGCTGACCTCAGGAGAGTGCCAAGGGAGCGAAGAATTTGCCCGCAAGCCCGCGAAGAGCGCCCGCCGGCGCCCAGGGGCCGGCTTACTCCGATTGGACGGCGAGCCGAGCGGGTCGATTTGAAACCGGCGCACGCCCCCAGCACTCCGCGCAAGGGAGAACTCCGGAGCCTCTCGGCCAAAGAAAAACCCGACCTAGGTGACCCGGGTCGGGTAGAAAATGAGCTAAATGTGAGCGTTTGAACGGAGGGGAAACCCCTGCCGCCTAGCCCCGCTCAACTCAGGGCCAAACGGCGTTGCCGGACAAATTGCCCGGCGGCCGCGACCCCGAGCAGCCCCAAGGCGGCAACTGTCGAAGCTTCCGGAGTCGGCGGCGGTGGGTCGAAGGTGAAACCACCGATCGTCTGATTGATGAGATCCCACTCCTCGAAGCCAGAGTCCGTAGTCATGTTGGGAAACGTGCTGAGGCCATGTTGGGCAAACAGATAGAAGTAATAACTTGAGGGATAGGGGTCTAACATCGCCTTCGGAATCAGCATGAAACCGTCGGCTCGTCCGGACCCAGCGGAACTCAACGTATCGAGATAAATTTCCCGATCATGCGCGGTCGTGGTTCCGTCCTTATCCAAGTCCCAAACCAAGGTTGAAGAGGACTGGAGTCCGCTCAATCTCAGGGCATCAGTTGCGCCCGCAGCGACATAAGGGGTGGACCGGACAAACAGTTGCAACTGGTCGATCGAAATGAAGCTGCCGGGACGGCTGTTGTTCTCGTTCAAGTCGGCCGAGATGAAATAATAATTGATGCCTGCTAAGGTGATTTGGCTGTTGGCCAAGTCTGAAATCAGGACTCGCTGAGTCTTGCTGCCGCCGGTCGAGACATTCGACATCAAGTTGTCATTAGGGTCCCCGTTGTAGCCGGCTTCGGTAGGAGAAGCTTGGTAGGTCAGGAACGGATCAAAGACGCCAGTGCCGGTCGATTGGGCCGTGTAGTAGGCAGCTTGACCCGGGAAAAACAGCACCCCGTCTTTTTGCAAGGACCCGCCGGTGCGGAGGTCATACGGCTGAACTTGAGCCGAAAGCGTGAAAGCGGCGGCAAAAACCGCACTAATTCCACCCCAACGCGCTAGAATTTCGAATTGTTTACTCATCATGAATGCTCCCCCTCGTGGTCCCCAATTTTTTTGATTACGACGAATGCCTAGCCCCACTAGTCATTCGAACCCAAGGCTCAACCGCAACTTGGAGCGGCTGAATTTTCCCTTGGAAATGCCTACCATTGGTCGGCGATTGCGAAGAACTTCTACCTAAAATTGGTGGTCGGCGAGCACAAAATTTGTATGCCTTTAACACTGCAACGTTCCACTCGCACCCGGTGGGTGCTGCTTGCCAGCTTGCTCCTCACCCTACCGGTGGGTTACTGGGCGGCCCGGCCGGTGTGGCGGCGGGTCAAACAGAACCAATTGGAGGCGTTTCTGGAGCGGGCAAGTGAAGCGCGGATGCGGAAGGATTTTAGTGCCAACTGGGCATTATTGTTGGCGGCCCAGCAGGCAAATCCGACCGCCCCCGGGGTGCTCCGAGGCTTGGCGGAATACTTGACCTATTTTCGCCGGACCGAGGCGCTGGGTTTTTGGAAAGCCTTGGAGCAGAGCGGGGCGATGACCCGCAGCGACCGACTCCAGTGGGCAAAATTGGCGTTGGTCTTTGACCGCACTGACCTCGCCCGCACGGTGCTCCTCCCGCTGCATCAAGCCAATGGGCGTGACCCCGAGGTGCTGACGCTCGTTGCGCAACTCTTCGAGCAGGACGGCGACCCAGGGCGGGCCCGGGCCGCCGCCGAAGAAGCCCTGCTGGCGGCTCCGGGCGACCCGCGCGCTGAATTGCGACTGGCGGGCTTGCAACTCCGCGCCGCCTCCCCAGCCGAGCGGGCCCGGGGCAAAGCCTTGTTGACCGGCCTAGTCGCCCGTAATTCGCCGGTCCGGGCCGAGGCGGGTTTCCTGTTTCTGGAGCGTTTGGGTGGGTCGCCGTCAGAGCGGGAGTTGCTGCGGCGCCTTTCAGCGGCCCGGCCCGAGGCTCCTTTTGACGAGCACCTCCTTGGGTTGGTGTTGGACTTGGCGGACCGGCAGGGTTCTGGGCCGGAACGGGTGGCGGCGTTTGTCCAGCGGCACGGTTTGTCAGCGCCCTCCCGGGAATTGAGTTTGGCCGCGGAAACGCTCGGCCGCTTGGGCGAACCACAGGCGGTGCTCACGTTGGTGCCGGAGTCCATGGCGTTGGCCGACGCGGATTTGTGTCGGTTTCGCCTCGGTGCGCTGGCTCAAGCCCGGGACGCGGCGGGCATGGGCCGGTTGCTCGACGATCCCAAGCAGCCGTTGCCGGAGTTTGCGACGGCGATTTTCCGGGCCGGCGCAGCCGCAATTGCCGGGCGCACCAACGAAGTCGCCATTCTTTGGCGCAACGCCCTTACGGTCAGCCAAGCCCAACCCGGGGCCCTGACCTATCTGGCCCGCCATGCGGAATCGGTGGGCGCACTGCCGTTTGCCTGCGAGGCGTGGCTGGCGCAATTGCCGAACCCGGTGCTGGCTGCGCGGGCGGCTGGGGAGGTCCTGCGGTTGGCCAACGTGATGCACGATTTTCAACCGACTATTCCGGCGTTGGAGCGACTGGTGGGCTTGCGTCCCGAGGCCGCCGACGCTCGCCTTTCGCTGGCCTTTGCGCGGCTCATGCTGAATGTGCCCCACGCGGCCACCCAGCTCACCTTGGCGGAGGGCGAAGCGGCTTTTGCCAACCGAGATTTCTTTCGGGTCACCCGGGCGCTGCAACGATTGCGAGACGACCAGTCCGACGCCGCGGCCAATGAGTTGCAGGCGGTGGACCTCAATTGGGCTGAAGCGCCCCTGAGCTGGCGAGTTGTTCGGGTCGCTGTGCTGGGTCGTTCGGGCCAACATTTTGCCGCCCGAACGGCGGCAAAGGACTTCCCAGTGGAGCGCTTGAGTGCGGCTGAAACTGCGTTGGTGGCGGCGTGGCTCAATAAGTAAATCGGGGCGGTTCTCTTCAGCGGGTGAAGGCCCCTTGCGTCTGACCTGGCCGCCGAATTCTTCGCCCCAAGCGGGAGCGCCCCGCCGGTGCGAGCGGTAGCGAGGCTCTCCCACGCGGCAAGTTGGGTCCGTCCTTCCGGACGGATTTGCTGGATCCGGCCGTGGTCACCGACCGGTTCACGGGCCACGATCAACCCCATCCCGGGCGCAAAACGGTTTGCGCCGACCTGCGGCCCTGTTCCCCGGTTGCCAAAGGGCGGTTTTTGGGCAGCCTTGGCGGCGTCATGTCGCACTTTTTAAAGCAATCTAAGTCCGGCTGGGCCGGGCTGTTCGTTGGCCTTCAACTGGCCCTCCAGTCGGCCTTCGCCCATTCGGCGGTCGAACCGGCGCCGCGTTTGGACAAGTGGTGGCAGGACCGCCACTCGACCTTCAACACCAACGTCGCTGCGTTGGGGGCCAAATCGCAGGTGATCTTCATCGGGGACTCGATCACCCAAGGCTGGGAAGGGGAGGGCAAGGAAGTGTGGGCCAAATACTACGCCGCTCGCCACGCCCTCAATCTCGGAATCGGGGGCGACCGCACACAGCATGTTTTGTGGCGTTTGGATAATGGCAACCTGACCGGGCTGAGTCCCAAGGCGGCGGTGGTGATGATCGGCACCAACAATTCCAACGGCGAAGACAACTCGCCCGAGCAGATCGTCGCTGGGGTGCGCGCCATCGTGGACACCCTGCGGGCGAAGTTGCCGGGCACAAAGGTGCTGTTGGTCGCGATCTTCCCGCGGAGCGAAAATTTCAGCGTTCAGCGCGGCAAATTGGCGCAGATCAACCAAGCGTTGCGCCGCACCGCCGACGAACAGAACGTGTTTTGGCTGGATTTCGGCCACCGATTCCTCAACGACGACGGCACGATGCCGAAGGAGCTGATGCCCGATTACTTGCACCTTTCGAAGCGCGGTTACGAAATTTGGGCGGCGGCCATGGAGTCGAAATTGGCCGCGATCATTGGCGATTCACCGGTGAATGCCGGCGCGGCGTCAGCGGACGTGACGGGTGAGTGGGTGCTCACCATCCCCGGGCCGAGCAACGAGCCAGTTCAAATACCGCTCACGCTCAAGCAGACCGGCACCACGCTGAGCGGGCGGGTGGTGCGAGGGGCGCAGGCGGGTCAGTTCTTGGAACTGAAGGACGGCAAAATCGAGGGCGACTCGGTCAGTTGGGTGATCCACCGGGATCGGCCCGCCGGGGGCACGATGACTTACAAAATGTCCGGCCGGATTGAAGGCGGGCAAATGGCGGGCAAAACCGCCACGGAGCTGGACGGCAACGCCACGAGCAACGAGTGGACGGCCAAGCGGAAGTAACCAAAGTTGGTGAATCGCGGAGGGACTAATCGCAAAATATGGTGAGTGGGTGAAAGAGAAGGACCCTGGGTCAACAGTTTTGACGATACCCCAGCAAGGCAAGCTGCGCTCGGGTAGGGGATGCCTTCGGATGCTGTGTGCCCCCCACTCCAAATACTTGCGATGAAACCGCTCCTTCGATTCTTTTCCCGCTTTGCCCCTTGGTCCGCAGCGCTGGCCCTGGGGTTTTCATTCCCGGCGGTCGCCGGCCCTGATCAAGGGGGCGGCGCCACCCGCTTCCCGGTCGTCAAACTGGGGGGCAATTTAAAAGGCAAAGCCGCCGTCGACGCCTTGGCGGGACAGTTGCCCGGAGTGGCCGCCGCCTACGGCTTGAATGGCACCGAGCTTTACAGCTTGTTGTTGACCGATTCGAGCTTGGCAGTGGATCCCGCCGGCCGGTTGCACTACACCGACCCGGCTCCCGAGGGCGTGACCGGCACTGTGGCCTCGGGCGCGGCGGCGGCAATTCCCACCGCCGACGCATTTTTCCTGCACAGTCGGCCGGGGGCGAGCCGGACGATCCACCTCGATTTCGATGGCCACGTGATCACCGGCAC
>CAIJLV010000046.1 GCA_903821635.1 uncultured Verrucomicrobiota bacterium
ACATCCAAGGCACTGCCAGACTTCACATAGTGGGACACATCGGCGATGTGGACCCAGAGCTTCCATTGGCCACCCGGGCTGCGTTCGAGGCAGATGGCGTCGTCAAAGTCCTTGGCGTCATCGGGATCGATCGTGATGACTTGGTGTAGGCGGCAATCTTCGCGGTCGGCCAGTTCTTCGGCGCGCACCTGGTTGCCGATGGCGCGGGCCTCGTCGAGGACTTCCCTAGGGAAGTGGAGCGGGAGGTTGTATTGGCGCAGGACCGAGAGCATGTCCACGCCTTCGGCGTCGGGCGCACCGAGCACTTCGACAATTTCGCCCTCGGGATTGGTATGGCGCGATTCCCATTCCTTCAGTTCGACCACGACCTTGTCGCCGATCTGGGGCTTGCGGCCGACGTCGCGCGGCTCCGGCACGTAGATGTCGTGCGGAATCCGCGGATCATCGGGGATGACATAGAGGAACCGCTGGCTTTGCTGCAAGGTGCCGACAATGCGGGTGCGGTGCCGTTCGAGAATGCGGATGACCTTGCCGGTGTGGGTGGGGGTCACTTCGCCCCGCCGGTCGGTGACGGGGCCGTCGCGGCGCACCAGCACGCGGTCTTCGTGCAACGCAGTGCCGGTGTCGGTGGCTTCGACGGCGATTTCCTTGAGGGACGAATCGTCGGGTATGAGGAATCCCTTGCCCGCTCGATTCATGCGGATGCGGCCGGGAATCAGGTCGGCTTCCAGCGGGCGGATGTAGCGGTTGCCCTTGATGCGGGCGACTTCCCCAGTCTGCTCCAGTTCGTGGAGCACCGTTTGCAATTCCTGCTGGCGATTGGGGAGGAGACGGAGGGCGTGCAACAATTCGGGCACGTTCGCCGGGACATAGCTTTTGAGGCCCAGCAGGCGGATGACTTGATCTTTCACTGAAACGAACGAAGGGCCGGCGTAATGGCCGCACCTACAGTTCCAAGCCCAAGTATGGCGGAAAGGCGGGCGCTTGACAGCATAGAATCTGCGGTGCCTCGCGGGCACTCCCAGCCACCGGAGTTGGCGGGGGGGGTGGTAACGAGCCAGGTCTAGGTTGAGGGCCTGCACCACCGGTTGAAACCGCAGGCTTGAACGATCACCGGCCCGCCCTAGGGTGCACCTTCCTCGCTGCGGAGCAGACAGGATTCCCGCCCGTTCCCGGTTCGCCCGAACCTGAAGCTGAAGCGTCCTCCTTTCACCGGCCTTGGTCGGTGCTCTATCGCCTGAAACCAGTGCTTAACGACGGCGTTCCGTAAGCACTGGAGACTATTTTTTCCGACGCCCCTGAAGACATGAACTGGCCGACAATCAAACAGACCTGGTTTTCCAACGTCCGTGCCGACCTGCTGGCCGGCACGGTGGTGGCGCTGGCCCTCATTCCAGAGGCGATTGCCTTTTCCATCATCGCGGGCGTGGACCCCAAAGTCGGGCTTTACGCCTCGTTCTGTATTGCGGTGGTCACGGCGTTTTTAGGCGGCCGGCCCGCCATGATTTCCGCCGCCACGGGCGCGATGGCGCTGCTGATGGTGACGTTGGTGAAGGAGCACGGACTGCAATACCTGCTCGTGGCCACCCTGCTAACCGGACTCTTGCAGATCTTCGCGGGCATGGTTCGCGTGGGCGGGGTCATGCGCTTTGTGTCGCGGTCCGTGATGACCGGTTTCGTCAATGCGCTCGCCATCCTCATCTTCATGGCGCAACTCTCGGAGTTCAAAGGGGCCGGGTTGATGGTGTATGCGCTGGTCGCCGCGGGATTGGTGATCATCTACCTGCTGCCGCGCTTCACCAAGGTGGTGCCGTCGCCGCTGGTCGCCATCGTGGTGCTCACGGTCGTGTCGATCTTGCTGAAGCTGGACGTGCGGCGGGTGGGCGATCTTGGTGAGCTGCCCTCGTCGTTGCCCGGGTTTCTCTGGCCGCAGGTGCCGTGGACTTTTGAGACTCTGCGCATCGTCCTGCCTTACTCGTTCGGTTTGGCCGCCGTGGGCCTGCTGGAATCATTGATGACCGCACAAATCGTGGACGATCTCACCGACACGCCGAGCAACCAGAACCGCGAATGCACCGGCCAAGGGATCGCCAATATCGTCGCCGGCCTCTTCGGCGGCATGGCCGGCTGCGCGATGATCGGGCAATCGGTCATCAATGTGAAATCCGGTGGCCGCGGCCGACTTTCAACGCTCGCCGCCGGTGTCTTTCTGATCGTGCTACTGGTCTCGCTGGGACCGTGGGTAAAGCAAATCCCCATGCCCGCGCTGGTGGCGGTGATGATCATGGTATCCATCGGCACGTTCTCGTGGTCGTCGTTCAAGAACCTGCGGACACATCCGCGGAGCACGAGTCTCGTCATGCTCTCGACCGTGCTGGTCGTCGTCGGGACTCACAATCTCGCGTTGGGCGTAGGCGTGGGCGTGCTGCTCAGCGCGCTATTCTTTGCCCGCAAGGTGGCGCAGGTCATCCGCGTCCGCAGCTCGCTTGACGCGGCGACGGAATGCCGCACCTATGAGGTCGCGGGCCAAGTCTTTTTCGCGTCTGCCGGCACGTTCATCGCCGGTTTTGACTTTAAGGAGGCGCTGGCCAAGGTGCGCATTGACGTGAGCCACGCCCATTTCTGGGACCTTACCTCCGTGGGAGCGCTGGACAAAGTGGTGCTCAAATTCCGCCGCGAAGGCACGGAGGTCGAAGTCATCGGCCTGAACGAAGCCAGCGCCACCATTGTGGATCGCCTAGCCATCCACGACAAACCCGGTGCGCTCGACCGAATGCTCGAACATTGAAACGCGTTTCCGACCTATGTCTCCCCTGCTCGCCTGCACCGACGGCTCAACCTTCGCCGCCAGCGTTTATCAACATGCCGCTTGGGCCGCCCGGCGCCTCGGCACCGGGGTTGAGGTGCTCCACATCCTTGACCACCAGCGCCACCAACACGCGCAGACCGACCTGACCGGGGCCATCGGCCCCAACGCCGGAGCCGAACTCACGGAGGAACTCGTGCGGCTGGAGGAGGCCTGGGGCCGGGTGGCGCGGCTCAAGGGCAAAGCCCTGCTGGAGGTAGCCCGGACGCAGTTATCCATGGCGGGCGTTAAGGAAATCACCACGACGCAACGGCACGGCCCCGTGGTGGAAACGCTCGCCGAGCTGGAGCCGGGCGCCGAACTCGTCGTCGTGGGTAAGAGTGGGGAACACGCCGTCCTCGCCGACGGCCAAGTGGGCGGGCATTTGGAAAACCTGATCCGCACCCGCGTGCGCCCGGTGCTGGTGGTGGAACGGAAATTTCAGCCCATCCAACGCTTTCTGCTAGCCTTTGACGCCAGTCCCAGTGCGCGCCAAGCGGTGGCCCACACCCTGACGTCACCACTGCTGCGCGGGCTGGAATGCCACCTCGTCATGGTGGGCCGGACGGATGCGCCCCACGAAAGCGCCTTAGACGAAGCGCGGGCGCAACTGACCCGGGCTGGTTACTCCGTGTCTGCGAGACTGCTCCCCGGCAAACCCACGCCCGTGATCGCCAGGGAAGTGGTAGCCGCCGGCATCGAGCTGCTCGTCATGGGCGCCTACGGGCACTCCCCATTGCGCGAGTTTTTCGTCGGCAGCACCACCACGCAGTTGGTCCGCACCTGCCCGGTTTCCGTGCTCATGTTCCGATGAGTTTCAACGTGACCACCCACGGGCCAACGCGGGGCGGGGTAAGCCGAACCGATTCGCCACCCGACCGCGTTTCACGGAGCCCCCATTCGCCGGTGGTGAGATCCAGCCAGCGCACATCAAAGCGACCTGGCGCCGCCTGGAGATCGAGCACTACCGAGCCGGCGTCGGTAAAATAGAGGGCGTAGGCTTCGCCTGGGCGCGCTGCCAGATAGGCTTCGTTGGGGGATCGTTCGCTGAGGAGCGCGTTGGCGGGTTCGACTTCCCAAAGCTTAATCACCGATTCCAACTGGCGAGCCGCCTTGAGGGCGACCACGGCGGTCTGCGACAAACCGAGTCCTGAGTCGGGCCGGTGAAAACGGGCGGCGGCCGCGCCGCCGAGGATGTGCCGCCACCACCGTTCAAGACCCGCGCGGTTATTGCCGTAACGCCCGCCGTCAGCGCCGTAGGTTTTCACCGTGTTCAACGGCCGCGGCTGAGGGGCAAGGCGAGCGCGCACCCATTGGAAATTGTCCCAGTGTTCTTGGCCCTGCTTCTGGTTGTTCTGGGACACATCGCAAAAATCGTAGCGCTCGGGGTGATCGAAGGTGCGCCGGTGCTCGGGCGCCTGGAGATCCCAAGCATCCCACATTTCAGTGAGGTAGATCGTCCGGCCGGAGCGCTTTGCCTGCTGCCGGATGAAGTCGGCCCAGTAGCTACTCCACGCTTCCTCGGCGGAGGTTTCGTTGTCCATGCAGTAAAGCACGTGGTCGTGCTGGAGGGTGTAGGACAACATTTGCTGCACGAAGCGTTGCTGGTATTTCAGGACCACGGAGTTGTTCCGCTGTGGAGGTGTGGTGAAGAAAAACGGCTGCCGGTTTTGGCCGGGATGCTCCGGGTAGTGCGCCGCCAAGCCACTTTGCGCGGGGGTATAATTGACGTTGTTCTTCGGATTGTAGGGCTGGGATTCCCAATTCTTCGTCGAGTAATCGAAGCGGTCCCACACTTCGATCTGCACGATGATGGCGCGGTCAGCAGTCCACTGAAGAAAGTTGGCCAAGCGCCGCCAGTATTCCTCATTCCACTGGTCGAGGTCGTATTTCCCATCGGGCAAACGCTGGAATGGATAAACTTCAAACCCCTGATCCGGGCGGTCGCTCATCGTGTTGCGGAGGTAGTTGCCCCCGCAGCTCGGAGTTCATTCAAGTGCGCCTGGAGCCCGGGAATCTGGAACAGATTATCATCCTTGCTGCCGCCGAGGAGCAGCACCGGCTGGCCCTTGTATTGCCAGTAACGCGGATTCTTGGCGTAGGGCTGAAGGCCATCCGCGACACTCGGCGCGGCCCCAGCGACTGGTGATGTGACGGTCACGGCGGCGCAGAGCCAAGCCAACCACCCAACGGCCGACGGAATAAAGTTGAGCCTGTTCATGGGGCGGTAATGCCCTGGAGTCTTGCCCCGCTGTCCCTTCCCGTCAGCCCCAGAAACAAAAGGGTGCGGCCAGCCCGCAGCGCTCCGCCGACTTAGGACCGGCGATTAGGCGATTACACGACCGACCGCTTCGGCGCCAGCGGGCTGAGCCCGAGCTTGGGGTTGTTTTGACTGAAATAGCTCAACGACCATTCGGTCGGGAACAGGGCCACCCAGTTACCCTCGACATCCGTCGCAAACCGCCCGCCGGTGGGCAGCGAAATCCCTTCCAAATCCTCGTCCCGAGTGTCGGCCGGCAGCCAGCGCACCACTTGGAACGGAGCGGGCTCTCGCCGCGCTTCCGCATTGTATTCGGTCTCCAGCCGGTATTGCAGCACCTCGAATTGCAACGGGCCGACCGCCGCCAACAGCGGCACGCGGCTGGCCGTGTCCTTGAGGTTAAACGCCTGCGCCACGCCTTCGAGCAGGAGTTGGTCGAGTCCCTGGCGGAATTGTTTGAACTTGGCCGTGTTCGGGTTGTGGAAATATTCGAAAACCTCCGGCGTGAAGCGGGGGATCTCGTCGTAACGGATCTTCGGATCGGTCGTCAGCGTGTCGCCAATGCCGAACCCGTCATGACCGACGAGGCCGATGATGTCGCCCGGATAGGCTTCATCCACGGTCTCGCGTTCGTTACCGAAGAGTTTGTGCGACGAACTCAACCGGACCTTTTTCCCGGACTGCACGTGCTGCACGACCATGTCGCGCTCGAATTTGCCGCTGACCACGCGCACAAAGGCAATGCGGTCGCGGTGCTTCGGATCCATGTTGGCCTGGATCTTGAAGATGAAGCCGCTGAAGTGCGGATGTTCGGGCGCGATGTAACTGCCCGGGGCGATGGTTTCGGCTGCCATGTCGATGCGTCGTTTCTGGCTTAGATTAAAACGCATCGCCGCGGGATCGGCCAGTCCACAAACGGAAGTTCAGGGACCGACCCGCCGGTCGACCGGGCGCAGCCCACCCACTTATTCCTCGCCCAACACGTGCAACGGCTGCCGTTTGGCGCCGCGGAGACGATTTTGTTCGCCGAGGGCGGCCACCCTCTCTTCATCCGGCAGGGTGGTGTCCGAAAGCGTCGCGGAGAGCGCGGCCATCGTGCTGTCGTAGGCCGCGTTGCGCAGTCGCAGGATCACGTCCCCCAACTGCTTCTCGGGTTCGGGGATGGCGCGCTGTTCGCTGGCGCATTCCGTGATGAGTGAGCGGGCGAAGTCATCCCCTTCAAACTGGGAGATCAGGCCCGCCACGTCCGTGCCCAGCGAGAAATGCAGGGCGGCAATGCGCCGGACAGTCGGGTGCGTGATCCAGCCCGGGTCCAAATGTTCGGCCGCAAAATGGGCGTGTTCCGGCGCGAGCAGCAACAGCTTCAGCAACCACAGTTCGGTTCCCGACGGGCGCGGCCGAGTTTCAGGGTCAGCCGCTTCCTCGATCGGCGGTTCGCTGGCTTCTTCCCGGGTCGGCAGGGCGTTGAGCCGGGCCTTGCGAAACTCTGTGCGGACGGAATCCACCTTCACGCTCAGGCGTTGGGCGGTCTTCTGCGCGTAGGTGTCGAGCAACACGGCATTGCCAGTCTTTTGCGCGGCTTCGCCCATCGCCCGGACAATGGCCATGCGGCCGCGGTCGGTGGTGGTGTCGTTTTCGAGGACGAGGTGCTTGAGCAGGAAGTCGAAGTAACCCTCGGCCCGATTCAAGATGCCCCGGAACGTCTCCGCGCCGTGGGCCTTGATGTAGCTGTCCGGATCATCGGGGGGCGGGATGGTGGCGACGCGCACCGCGAGGCCAGACCCCAGCAAGCCGTCAAAAGACCGGATGCTGGCGTTGCGCCCCGCCTTGTCACCGTCGAAGCAGAGGACCACCTCGTCCACGTAGCGCTTGAGGATGCGCGCGTGTTCGGGCGTCAGCGCGGTGCCCTGCGGCGCGACGACATTTTTTAGCCCCTGGGCGTGGCAGGCGATGGTGTCGAGCTGGCCTTCGCACACGACGGCATGGCCGGCGTCGAGGATGGCGCGCTTCGCCTTGTCCAAGGCGTAAAGCACCCGGCCTTTGGTGAAGATCGCCGTCTCGGGCGAGTTCACATACTTCGCTACTTTTTCGTCGCCTTGCAGCACCCGCCCGCTGAAGGCGATGACGCGGCCCTGTTCGTCGCAAATCGGGAACATGAGCCGGCCGCGAAAGCGGTCGTAGTGCCGGCCGGTCTCCTCCTTGCGGATGATGAGCCCGGCCTGTTCGCACAATTCGGCCGGGAAACCCTTGGCTTTCGCCCAGTTCACCGTGTCGTCCCACGCTTCTGGGGCGGCCCCGATCCGGAATTCCTTCACCGCCTCGGCCGCCACCCCGCGGCGGGCGAGGTAATCGCGCGCCACTTGGCCGGCGGCTTCGTTGGCGAGACAGTTTTGCCAACGGCCGCAAACCGCCTCGTGGAGCTTGAGCAGGGAATCCTTGAGCCCACGCGCCTGTTGCGCGGACGGGTTGTCCTCGCTTTCGAGCGGAATGTGGGCGCGTTCGGCGAGGCGTTGGACGGCCTCGGGGAAGGTGAGGTTCTCGTAATCTTGGACGAACCGGAACACGTCGCCCCCCTTGTGGCAGCCAAAGCAGTGGAAGATCTGCTTGCCCGGGTTCACGTTGAAACTGGGCGATTTCTCCTTATGAAACGGGCACAACGTGACAAAATTTGCCCCGGCCCGCTTGAGCGGCAGCGCGCCGCCGATCACGTCCACGATGTCGCTCGCAGCCCGGACCTGTTCGCGGAAGTTGTCGGAAAAAATGGCCATGGCATCTCCGGACAGCCTACCGCGGCCGGACCAGCATTTCCTCCACCACGACGCGGGCCGGCAAGGTGGCGCAAAAGACGACGCAGTCCGCGATGTCCTCGGGCTTCATCATGCGCTCGCGGGCAGTTGCATCGGGCACCACGGGGCGCTTGTTCAGCAGCGGGGTGTCGATGTCACCGGGGAAAATCGCGATGGCGCGCACGCCCTGGGCCCGTTCTTCGGCGTTGATCGCCTGCGTCAGTCCGGCGAGGCCGAACTTGCTCATCACATAGGCGGGACCGGCCTTCGGGGAAGCCTGTTTGCCGGCATCCGACACGACGTTGACGATGGTGCCCGAACCACGCTGGCGCATGCCGGGCAAAAACGCCTGCACACAATAATACGCGCCGTTGAGGTTGGCGTTCATCATGCCGTGGTAATCCTCCAGCGTCAGGACCTCCAGCGCCCGTTGGGGGGCGTTGGTGCCGGCGGCGTTGACCAGCAATTCCACGTCGCCAAAGGCGGCCAGAATCGTTTCCGCAAGCGCCGCGACCGTGGCCGCTTGGCCGATGTCGCCGGGACAGACGAGGAATTGTCCGACCCGCGGCCCGGCAAGCGCAACGGTTTCCGCCAAGGCCTCAGCCCGGCGCCCAATGAGGGCAACCCGCCATCCCAATTCGGCGAGCTGCAGTGCGGTGACCTGACCCACGCCGCTACCGGCGCCCGTGACTACGGCATGTTTCGACATGGGCCCAGCGTGCCAGCCCGGGCCCGGTCGAGGCGAGCCGGTTTGTCGGCCGGCCCAGCCGCCTTGCGCCCGGCCACACCTCCTTTTGACTCCCCCGGGGTGGACCGACACGTTGCGGGCCCGGTCGAAACCAATTTCACGCCGTAACGTTTAACCTGACCATGAAGTCGCCGCGCCCGTCGCCTCCGCCGCCGCCGTCCAACCCTCCGGTTTGGTGCCGGGCGTCGGCGGACTCCGAGACGTCCGCCCGCCAGTCCCCCCTTGGCGAACGTCCAAGCGCCGCGAATGGGCCCCAACCCGGATGGAGCATGGTTGGGGTTTTGTGGGTATTTCTACTGGCGGCACCGCTGCTCCGCGCGGCTGAAGAACCGGTGGCCGTGACCGACCCCGAGGCCTTGGCGCCCAGCCCGACGACCGACATCCGCCGCGACGCCACGGTCTTGGCGGTGGAGCGGGTGATGCCCGCGGTCGTGAACATCGCTACCCGGACTTGGGTGGAACAGGAGAGCGCTTATGAGCGCAACCTGCGGGAATTTTACGGCTACCGGAGGCGCCCGGAGGCGAATTATTCCCGCGGTTCGGGCGTGGTGATTGATGAAGACGGCTACGTGCTGACCAATTCGCACGTGGTGGGCAACGCGGACGACATCTGGGTGCAATTTTTCGACAGCGACGAGGCGATTCCGGCCGAGCGCGTGGAACTCTCGCAGAGCAAGGACGTCGCCCTGCTCCGGCTGAAACCCAAACAGGCGCGTAAATTTCGGGCCGTTAAATTCGCCAAAGATGACGACCTGTTGCTGGGCGAAACCGTCGTGGCGTTGGGCAATCCGTTTGGCCTCGGCGGCTCCCTCGCCAAGGGCATTCTCAGCTCCAAATCGCGCCGGCCGGCCACCGCGCTACCGGCCGGCGAATCGATGGACATCGCCGACTGGCTCCAGACAGACGCGGCTATCAATCCGGGCAATTCCGGCGGGCCACTCATCAACCTGCGCGGCGAACTCATCGGCCTGAACGTGGCCGTGCTCAGTCCCGGCTACAGTCAGGGCATCAGCTTTGCGATCCCGATTCGGCGGGTAAACGAAGCCCTCGCCGAGATGCTGAGCGGCGAGACGGTGAACGGGTATTGGTTCGGTGCCCGGCTGAAACCCGCTTCCCGGCCGTTGACGGTCCAGCAGGTGCAAGCCGGCAGTCCGGCCGCGCAGGCGGATTTACGGGCTGGCGACACCATTTTGGAGGTCAACGGCCAACCGCCGGGCAGTTTGATCGAGTTTAACCGAGTGCTCACCTCCGCCCGGGACCAACGGGAAATCAAGCTGCTCATCCGCCGCCAAGGCGAAAACCGGCCGACCCAGCTCCGCTTGATCGACGAACGGGTCTTTTTTAACAATGCACTCCTGCGCAAGCGGACCGGTTTCACGGTGCGTGAATCCGCCAACGGTTACGTGATCGATACCGTGGAGCGCTCCGGCCCGGCGGCGGACGCCCGGTTGCGCCCGGAAATGTTGCTGACCGCCGTCGACGAGCAGTCGGTGGATTCCCTCGTCGGCCTCGCCAAAATCATCCACAGCCGCGCCCGCGGCACCCCGTTGAAACTCAGCGTGCTCTACGCCGAACGCTCCGGTTTCCTCGTCCGCCGTTATGAAGGCGTCGTCACGGTGAAGCTGCGCTGAGCCGGGCGACCGGGTGGCCCCGCGACCACCCGGCCCGCTTGAACAAGCCGTTCGCCAGCCACGTCCACCCTTCGCTTTTTACGGGAGGCGACGAATGACAAGCCGCCGCCCCAGCCGTAAGCTGTTCCCCCGCATGGATTCCGTTCCCATGATCGAGGTCCGTGACCTCACCAAAAAATATCCCGGCCGCACGGCCGTGAACGGAATTTCTTTCACCGTGGGGCGGGGCGAGGTCGTCGGTTTTCTCGGGCCCAATGGCGCCGGCAAATCCACCACCATGCGGATTTTGTCAGGTTTCATGCCCGCAACCAGCGGCACAGCGCGGATTGCGGGTCGGGATGTCTTTCACGAACCCGACGAGGTCCGCCGGCGCATCGGCTACATGCCGGAAAACAACCCGCTGCACCTCGACATGCGGGTCCGGGAATACCTCAAGTTTCGCGCCCGCCTGAAGGGGCTGGGCTGGTCCCGGAGCCGGACCCGCGTCGATACCGTCCTCCAGCAATGCGGCTTGGTGGACGTGCAACAGCGCATCATCGGCCAGCTTTCGAAGGGTTATCGTCAACGCGTGGGCTTGGCGGACGCCTTGGTCCACGAGCCGGACTTGGTCATCCTCGACGAACCGACCATCGGCTTGGATCCGCACCAAATCCGCTCGGTCCGGGCCCTCATCAAAGAACTCGGCCAGCAGCACACCGTGCTGATCTCCACCCATATCCTGAGCGAAGTGGAGATGACCTGTTCGCGCGTTCTGATTCTGAATCGCGGCGAAATCATCGCCTCCGACGCCACCGCGGACTTGGAGAAGCGCGTGGACCACGACGGTCAGGTGGTGGCCGAGCTCGCGGCACCCGCCGAGGCCCTGCAGGAAGCTTTTCGCGACCACCCGGACGTGGAGCGCTTTGACCTGACGCCGGCCGACGGCGATTACCAGCGGCTCGCCCTGACGCCGCGCTCAGGGGTGGATTTGCGGCCGCTGGTCTACGAACTGGCCCGCGACCATGGCTGGCAACTCCGCGAACTCACCCGCCGGCGTTATTCGTTGGAAGACATCTTTGTGCATCTGACCCGCAGCCGGAAAGACGAGGGACCCCGTCGATGAGCGTCTTCCTCACCTTGGTGCGGCGCGAACTCGGCGTGGCCTTCAACTCGCTGGCCGGCTACGTCGTGGTGGCCGTCACCCTGTTGCTCACCGGCTTTTCCCTCGTGGACATCTGCACAAAGCTGGTGAATACAGCCACCGACCGGCCCATCACCGAGACGTTTTACCAAAGCGCCTACTTCTGGGTCATCCTGCTGGTGGTTTCCCCCGTGATCACCATGCGGACGTTTGCTGCGGAAAAATCGTCGGGCACCTACGAAGCGCTGATGACTACACCGGTCGGTGACACCCAGGTAGTGTTGGCTAAATTCACCGGCGCACTGCTGTTTTATGGGCTCACTTGGCTTCCGCTGCTGGCCGTGCTGGCTGTGCTCCGCCAAGTCACCGGCCAAGCGTCGTTCCTCGAACCCAAGGTGACGGCCGTCGCCTTGGGTGGCGTGCTGCTGGTCGGGGCCTTTTTCATGGCCATGGGCTGCTTCGCGTCATCGCTCACCCGCAGTCAGGTCATTGCCGCGATGCTGAGCTTCCTGTTCGGCGTCGGCTGCTGGGTCATCAGCCTCCGCCCCTCCCTGCCCAACGCCGCCGAAGGCCTCATGGGTCGGGTGTTTGACCACCTTTCGCTGGTGCGGCACATGGAAGATTTCTCCCGTGGCGTCGTGGATTCGCGGCACGTGGTCTTTTACCTCACGGGCACGGCGCTGTTTGTGTTCCTGACGCAGCGAGTCGTCGAAAGCCGCCGTTGGAAATGAACGCCGCCCCCGATCAACCCAGCTTCGTGCCGGCGCGCCGCTTCACCACAGCGCTCAGCGTGGCCGTCTCCGTAGTGGCGGCCCTCGGGATCACCATCGCGCTCAACTACCTCGCCGTGACCCGCCAAGTCTGGCGCCGCGACTTTTCCGATTCCGGCGCCCGGCCGCTGTCCCCCCTCACGTTACAGACCCTGGCCGGGCTGACCAACGACGTGAAGGTCACCGTGCTTTTTCGCAGCGATTCGGCGCTGTTTCCCCACGTGGACCGGCTGCTCCGGGAATATGCCACCCGGCAACCCCGCGTGGGCGTGCAGTATATCGACTACCTCCGCAGTCCCGGCGCGGCGGAACTCGCCAAAGTCCGCTACAAACTCGGCACCGCCGCCAGCGATCTCGTCGTCTTTGAAAGCGGCGGCCGGCAGTTCGTGGTCAACGCCGCCGACCTCACGATCTACAACGATCAAGACCTCAAGGCCTTGATGGGCGGCCAGCCGGTCGAAATCCGCCGCGCCGGCTTCCGCGGGGAAGAGCGGTTCACCGCGGCCGTGGCTTCGGTCTCGGAGGGCGTCGTGTTTCGCGCCGCCTATCTTCAAGGGCATGGCGAACATCCGGGCGACAGCGACGAAGCCATCATGGGCTACGCCAACTTCAACCGGCTGTTGGTCAGTGAACGCAACCTCCAGATCCAGCCGCTCAAGCTCGCCGGCACCACCAACGAGTTGCCCGCCGACTGCCAACTCCTGATCATCGCCGGCCCAACCGCCCCGTTCCTGATCCAAGAATTGGCCCAGATCGAAGCCTTTCTCCAACGGGGCGGCCGGTTGCTCGTGCTGCTGCACCCCCACGCCGTCGCCCGCCAAACCGGACTCGAAAACCTGCTCGCGAAATGGGCCATCGTCTGTCCGCCGATGTATGCCGGGGACGAACAGCTCACCAGCTACACCAAACTCGACGTCATCTCGAAGAGCTTCGGCGCCCATGCCTTAATGGCTCCGCTCCGCCGCGAGGAAGGCGCCCTCTATTTCCCACTGCCGCGCGTCGTCGCTCCCATGCCGCCCGATCGGCTCCCGGCCGATGCGCCCAAGGCCGACGTGCTCGTGCTCACCAGCGCCCAGGGCCTGACCAAATCCCGGGTCAGCGAAGGGGATGCCGCCTTTGACCCAATCCGCGACCAACGAAACCTCTCCGTGCCCCTCGCGGTGGCCGCCGAAAAAGGCGGTGTGGCGGGCGTCGCCACCGGCCGCGGGGCGACGCGCCTCGTGGTCATCGGGGATTCGACCATGTTCGGAAACAAGACCCTCGACGACGCCAACAACCGCGACTTCGCCGGCCTGTGTGTGAGCTGGCTGCTAGACCGCCCCCAAGCCCTGGCAATCGGCCCCAAACCGATCAACGAATACCGGCTCAACCTCACCGAAAAACAACTGCGCATGCTGCGCTGGACCCTGATCGGCGCGCTCCCCGGCGGCGTGTTGACGTTGGGCTGGCTCGTCTGGCTCCGGAGGCGTTCATGAACCGGCCACCTACTGCCAGCCGCGTGTTCCCGGCAGTCCCCTTGGCCGGTTTGCCCCCCCGCCCGCACTTCGATTTTTCCGCCCTGTGAACACCCGCGTTACCTGGCTGCTTCTGTGCGTCGCCCTCGCCCTCGGCGGCTATGTGCTCGTCACCGAGCGCCGCCTTGGACTCATCGCGGGCAACCGGGGCCAGGTCGCTTTTGCCCCCATTGATCCGGCCCGCGTCACCGCCATTGAATTGCTCCGTTCCAACACCGTCGTCCGCGTGGAACGGCACGCGGGGCAGTGGACGATGCGCCTGCCCGTCGCCTATCCCGCCCAAGGTTCCGCCATCGAGGCCTTGCTGGCCGCTTGGGGCAAAGTGAAGCCGAACCGTTGGCTTTCCCCCGCCGAACTTACGGCGGGCGGCCCGACCAATTCCCTCGCCGCCTTCGGTCTGGAAACCGGGGCGATCACCGTAAAGCTCGAAACTGACACCCTACCCATCCTGCTCAAGCTCGGTGGGGCAGCCCCGATCGGGGATCAGTATTACCTCCAACGCGTCGGCACTGAAGGGGTGTTCATCATTGACGGGACACTGTTCGCCAGCCTGCCCCGCTCCGCCGATTACTGGCGGGACCGCAGCCTGTTCGACCTGCGCGGGGAAACTTACGACCGGCTCGAAGTCCGCGGGCAGACGCCCGGCTTTGAGGCGCAGAAGAATGCTGCCGGCCAATGGCTGTTAACCAAACCGCTCAACGCCCGGGCCGATGGCGCTCGCCTCGAATCCCTCATCAACACCCTCCGGACCACCCGGGTGGTGGCTTTCCTCAGCGATGCCCCCAACGTCGATCTGGAACCCTTGGGCCTCCAACCGCCGGAAAACGAATTTATCCTCAGTCGCGGCACCAACGAACTCGTCCGCCTCCAAGTCGGGAACCGCCCGGCCGACGCCACGAACTACGTCCGCGTGCGCCTGCCCGCCACGACCAACTTGGTGCTTGTGCCCCTTGAGGTGGGCCAGTTAGCCCGATTGCCGTTGCCCACCTTCCGCGACCGCCAGTTGCTCCCGCCGCTCACCGGCTTGAACCGGATCGAGCTCCGCGCCGGCACCAACGCCACCACCCTCGAAGCCCGCGGCACCAACTGGCTGGTCACCGCCCCGACCGTCGTGCCCGCCGACCCCGACCTCGTCCACTATTGGCTCGGCCAGTTGCCCGACCTCACGATCGCCGACTACGCCAACGACGTAGTCACCGACTACGCGACCTACGGCTTCGACCAACCGCAGCGCGAATATCGCTTCTTCGCCGGCACCAACCTGCTCGTGCACCTCCAATTCGGCAAACTGGATGGCCCCGAACACCTCTTCGCCCGGCGGTTGGACGAACCGGCCGTCTATTCGGTCGCCCTCGGCGCCTTCCTCCAGCAACCGGAAGCCGCCAGCCAATTCCGCGACCTGCGCTTCGTCGAATCCAACGTCGTGCAGATCGCCGTTTCGCGCCGGGGCAAAACCCGCACCCTCGCACGCAACCCGCAGGGCGAGTGGACCGTGGCCGCCGGCACCCCAGCCTCGACCTTCACCCCAGCGGTCGAAGAAACCCTGCACCGGCTCGGCGCGTTGCAAGCCGTGCGCTACGCCGTGCCCGACGAAAGCCAGTTCACCCGCCTGCCCAGCTACCGGCAGCTCGGCCACGAGTTCACCCTCACCTTTGCCCCCTCCGCACCCCTCCGCACGCTGCGCCTGCGGTTCATCGCCGATCTCGGTTCGATGGCCGTGGCCCTCGTGCAGGTGGATGGATCCCCCGAATCGCTGCGGCTAGACTTGCCCGGCCCACTGGCCCAAGAACTCCAGCGCGAATTCGGCGCCGACTGATTTTCCCGCCACCTTCTGCCCACCTCATGCCCGCCGGAGCCGCCCAACCTGATGGTCCGCCGCCCCCCCGGTGCAGCCGCTGGCGTTGGTGTTGGCGCGGCGCCCGCTGGTGTGGCCACGGCCTGTGGATCGCCAGCGCCGTGCTCCTCTACGCGTTCGTCCACCTCAACCAGATCGGCGTGCCCGAGGTGTTAAAACGCCCCCTGCTCAACCAAATCCGGGAACGCGGCGCAGAACTGGACTTCAGCCGGATGCGGGTGCGCCTCGGGCGCGGCTTGGTGCTCGAAAACGTCAACCTGACCCGGCCCGGAGGAGCTGCCGGCGAGGTGATTTACGCCGGCGAACTCCAATTGAAACTCGGCTGGCGCGACCTGCTGGCGCTGAAAGCCCCCGGCCTTCGTGGGGTGACGCTGCGCGACGGCCACGTGTCGCTCCCCCTGCAAGCCGGGACCAATACGACTCCCTTCCCGTTCCGAATTACCCAAGTGAGCGGCCGGCTGCGGTTCGACGGCGCCGATGACTGGACCTTGGAAACCCTGACCGCGGCCTGTCACGGCGGCCGGCTCAACGCCCAAGGCACCGTGACCAACGCGGCCAAACTGCGGGCCCGCCAGCGCGACCGAACCCGGCCGGACGCCGCACCGACGACGCCGGGCGCGTTTCGCCGGGAATTGCTCCGCTACGCCCGGGCGCTCGACCAGATGTCCTTCAAGAACCCACCGGAACTGGCACTGACCTTCCACGCCGACCTCACCCAGCCCGAACACTCGACACTCGACGCCACGCTGAAAGCCGCCGCTGCGGAATCAGAGTTGGGCCGTTTTGAACACCTCCAAGTCGCCCTCACGGCCAAACCCGCCGCCGCCCCACCGGCCTTGATGTCGATCCAACTGAAGTTTGAATCCGCCGCGGCCAAAACTCCCTGGGGCGGGCTCCAATCGCTGCGTCTGGACCTGGACGCCGACCACGGCCTGACGAATCCCGGGCCGGCCCGAGTCGCCCTCAAGCTGCGGGCGGAAAAAGTATCCACCCGCTGGAGCCAAGTGGAGGCCTTGGAACTCACGGCCGATTCCCACGCGGCAACACCCGCGGCCGATGGACTTTACGCCACCACGCTGGTGGGCACAGCCCAAGGGGTCGTGACTGAATGGGCGCAACTGACGAACGCGACGTTTTCTGCCAGCGCACGCCACTGGCTGGCCGGGGCGCTGACCCACGGCTGGCCCGACACGGCCGAACTCGGCTTCAAGGCGGAAGGTATCAACACCCGCTGGGCGCAAGCCGAGGGCGTGGAAGTCAGTGGCACGGTCCGGCCGGCCCCGGCCGGCAGCGCCCGCGGGCTCGACGTCTGGTGGCGGCAATTGGAGCCGTTCGAACTGGAGACCACGGTGCGGGTGACCCGTTTTGCCATGCCGAAACTCGCCCTCGACGCGGTCGGGCTGACGCTCGGCTGGCGGGCGGGAACAGTCACCGTCCGCGACCTGACCGGCCAACTCTACGGCGGCGGCGTCAAGGCGGCGGCCCGGTTGGACGCGGGTTCACGGCTCGCGAGCGCTCAAGTCAGTTCCGATTTCGACCTGCACCGACTGGAGCCGTTACTGACCACGAACGCAGTGCGGTGGATCCGCCAATACGGCTGGCGCCCGGAGCAACCGGTCGCGCTGGAAGCTGAAGGCAGCGCAGTGCTGCCAGCTTGGACGAACCGGCAGCCAGATTGGCGGGGCGAAGTGTTGCCCACTTTGCTGATCGCCGGCACGGCCAACGTTACCAACTTCACCTTTCGCGGTTTGCCCGGGGATCGCGGGTTCGTGCCGTTTGCCCACACCAACCTCGTCTGGTCCATCCGGCAGGCCCGCGCGTGGCGCCCCGAGGGGGAAGTGGAGTTCGACTACGAAGGCCACACGGGGACCCAAGACTACCATTTTCGCCTGCGGAGCTCGGTCGATCCCAAACTCATCGCCCCCCTGCTGGAAGCCGGCGGACAGCGAACTCTGGACCTGTTCCAGTTCACTCAACCGCCGTGGGTGGAAGGCGACATCTGGGGCCGCTGGTTCGCCCGCGAGCGCACCGGTTTCCGGGCCCGCTTGAGTGTCACTAACCTGACCTTTCGCGGGGAACAGGTGGACGAATTCCGCGGCTTGGTGGCCTTCACCAATCAGTTTGTCGACCTCCGCGAGCTCGAACTGAAGCGGGGCGGCACTTGGGCGCAGGTGCCTTCCGCCGGCTTCGACGGAGTCACCAAATCCATTCTCCTGACCAACGCCATGGCCACCCTCGACGTGGCGCCCGTCACCAAGGTCATCGGCCCCAAGACGTATGCGATGATGCAGGCCTTTCAGTTTGATCAACCGCTGCGGGCCGTCGTGAACGGGGTCATTCCGGTGGGCAATCCCGACGGCGTGGACCTGCGGTTTGAAGCGAATCTGGGCGGCTTTCACTGGTGGCGTTTCAACGCGACGAACGTCTCCGCCCTAGTGCATTGGCACGGCGATCACCTCACGGTCTCGAATTTGGACACCGGCTTTCACCACGGCCGTTTGAACGGGGACATCTGGGTCGACATGACCAACAAGGAGGACGTCCAGTTCGGCTTTAACACGACGGGCCGGGACCTGAACCTCGCGAGCCTGCTGCATGACCTGTTGCCGAACACCAACCGGCTCGAAGGCACGCTGTCCACGCAACTCGCCGTGGACCGCGCCTCGGCGCGCGAAGACGGCCCCTGGCGCGGGCGCGGCCAAGCTCGGTTGCAAGACGGCTATCTTTGGGGAATGCCATTGTTCGGGCTGCTTTCCGGTCCGCTGGAAGCCATCGCGCCGGGCTTGGGCCAGCAGAAATTTTCCGACGGCACCGCCACCTTCACGATCACCAACCGCGTGGTGCAGTCGAAGGATCTCGAACTCAAGTCGCCTGTGGTGCGGTTGCGGTTCCAAGGCGAGGTTGGCTTTGACGCCCACCTCGATACGCGGATGGAAGCCGAATTATTGCGCGACATGCCGGTGTTTGGCGGCTTGGTGAGCCTGGTGCTGAAACCGTTCACCAAACTGCTGGAATTCGACGTGCGGGGACGCTTGGGCAAACCCGAGGCCGACTTTCGCCATGTGCCATCTTTCATTCTCGCCCCGCTCCGCCCGCTCCAGACGCTGAAGGCGCTCTTCCCCGAGGAGACGACGGAAACGTCGTCCGGCGCCGCCCCGCCCGCTCCGCCCTCCGAGCCCCTGCCCGTGCTTGGCCCGCCGGCGACCCCCTAAAAACTCAAGCGGGCACTGCACGGCTTGCCGCTGGGCTACTGCGCCGCACGTTCCCTCTCTTCAAAACTCATGGCTGTTCAAATTGAATCCTTCGCCACGGACCTGGAACTCGCCCAACACGCCGCCCGCCGTTGGCTCGCGTGGGCGGTGACCCATACTGCCCAAGACCGACACCCCACGGTGGCGCTGGCGGGGGGGCGCATCACGGGCACCTTTTACGACGCACTCTGCCGGGAGGCGACCCCGGCCGCGGTCGAGGCCGCCCGGGCAGTGGAATACTTCTGGGGCGACGAGCGGTGTGTGCCGCCCTCCAGCGCGGACAGTAATTTCAAACTCGCGCTGGATCGGTTCTTTACCCCGTTGGGAATCCCCGCAGCCCGACAGCACCGGCTGGCGGGCGAACTACCACCCCAAGCCGCCGCCCAGCAGGCGGCGGCGGAACTCAGCCAGTGCGCCCGCCGGTCGGCTGGTGGTCGCCCCAGCCTTGATCTTGTCCTGCTCGGCTTGGGTGAGGATGGCCACGTCGCCTCGCTCTTCCCCGGCGCCGGGCCCGAAGTGCTGGCGGCCGAGGCGGTTTACCTGCCCGTGGTCGGCCCCAAGCCACCGCCGCAGCGGATTTCCCTCAGTTATCCCCAGTTGGCGGCGGCGGGTGAGGTCTGGGTGCTGGTTGCGGGGGCCGGCAAATTACCGCCGTTGCGCGAGGCGTTGGCCGGTGCCACTTCGCACGGACTTGGGCGAGTGCTGGCCCAGCGGGCGCAGACACGGATCTTTGAATCGGTCGGCCACGGGGGCTGACGAAGAGACCGCCGGCAGTCGGGAGAAATGCTTTGAACGATTTCAACGGGCGCCAGTCATAATAGGCGTTGGTTGAATGAGTGGCTGCTAAGGGTTGGCAGAGAGGTCTTGCTGGCGGTGGGGTGCAGCCACTGACTCCAGTTGGCTCCACCGCTGATCTGAGCGTGCTGGTGAGTGCGCCGACGACCTCATCACCAGAGGGCCGGTCTAAAAGCCGGTCCTCTTTTCATTTCCGCTGGCTACTGCTCCTGCACCCGGAAGAACCGGACGGCGCCCACCGGGTCGAGCGGCACGGTGACCCCGCCGATCTTGGCCACGTTAGTTGAGGTGGCGGTCCAGTTCGCCAAATCGTCCGAAGCTTCCACGATCAGGGTGGCGCCCCAGTGCCCGTGCAGGCGCAGGTGTGGCCCCACGTCGGATCCCACTTCGGTCAGGAGCAGCGGCAGACGGGCGTTGGGCAGCAGGAAGTTGCGCGTCACGAACTCTCCAATTTTCGCCCCGCTGCGTTTCCCCTCCACGTTGTCGAACTGGAAGTGGATGCCGCCGTAGATCCGGCTCAGGCCCACTTCGTCCGCACAGGCAGCGAGGCTGGTGAAGTTTCGCACCACCCCCGGCAGGGAATCCGAGCGGGCGGCAAACGAGAGGGCGTCGGTGCCGAAGAACCGATGCAACACCACCGCACTGGATTGGCTGAACGTGCTGTGGCCGCTGATGTAGGCGGGAAACGGCGGCGCATTGAGAAAATGAACCCACGCGTCATCCGCCGCCGTGGCGTCGTTGCCATCCTCGGCCCCGCGCCGGATGGCCGTAATCGGGCGCCAAAAGTTGTAACGATACTTGGCTTCCCAACAGACGATCGCGGCATCGGCCTGCGCCACGCTTAACAGGGCAAACAGGCGGGCGGACTCCGCCAGCGGCAATTGCCGGTCGGCGGCGATGGTGGAAGCGATCTCATGCCAGTGGCCCGGCGGCATGCCGGTGTAGCTGAAATCGGACCAGAACAGGGCGATTTCGCTCTGCTCCGCGGTGCGCAGCAAACTGGCCTTGGCCCCCAACGCCTTGACCTCCTCGTAGGCGGCCGCGTATTCGGCACTGTCGAGGGCCGGCGGCGGGCCGGGCACAAACGGCTCCAAACTCTCCAAGCTGAACGTCTGCACATAACGCCAGTGCGGATCCAGCGGCGGCCGGAGAAATTCCAGCGTGCGCCGCCATTGCCCGGGTTCCGTGCGCGGAATATAGGGCACTTGGGTATTCGCCCCGTCGGCTTGGCGGCTTTCCAACTGCAACCGACCCACCTGCTGGCCCAGAGCGAGTCCGTTGGTCAAACCCGGCGTCGGGGCTTGGCTGGCGACGAACGTGACGAACAATTGATCCGCCCGCGCTTGGATGGGCGGATACAGGGCCAGCATCACCGTGTGGGCAGCCCCAACCGCCGCCGCCGCTGCGGAGCTGTCGGCCGGCGCGTCGAGCTGGAACCGGTAGGGCTGATGCGTGCGCTCGACCGAATTCACCGCGTCATAAATCGCCGTGTGCAGGATCGCAAAATTGCGGGAGCTCAGTGTCGGGCTGGAATTATCCAAGCGAACGGCGTCGAGCATCAGCGCATTCCAGTCCCGCACCGCTTCCGCCCGCCCGGTGAAGAGCGACCATGCTGCGGCAAAAATGGGCAGGCAGCGTCGGTTCATGGTTAATTAAGCCTGAAACCGGTTCACCCCCAGCTCAAGCCCGCAATCTAGGAACAGCCGCTCGGAAATTCGGTTGAAAAGGGCCAGCCAAGCCATCCGCTTAATCCCGGCGGCGCCCGCGCTGAACCGGTGGCTTTTTGGCAAAAAACCGCAAGCGTCCGGAGTCGTCCCCGATATAGTTGGGCGCGTGAAGGCGAAAGGACCGACTCCAACAGGACCACGCTCGCAGGGGTTTACCCTCATTGAGTTGCTCGTCGTGGTGGCCATCATTGCGGTTTTGGCCGGCTTGCTCCTGCCGGCGATGACCAAGGCGAAATCTCAGGCCAAAAAGGCCAACGAGATGTCGTCGTCACATCAGTTGATGCTGGCGTGGCAGATGTATGCCGACGACCACAACGATCGCGTCCTGCCGGGCTACCGGCATGGCTACGAAGCGGTCGATGCCCACGGGCAGCCCGTGCCGTTCCCGATCAACGCCCGCTATCCCTGGCGCATCTACCCGTATCTCGGCAAAAGCTTCGACGTCATCTACGCCAACGAAAACCGGCCCTTGCTAGACCAGTTTCGCCGGCTGGAAGACAAGTCCGTCGGGACCTACGCGGCGAGCGTCTTTCCGTCACTCGGGATCAACTCGACCTTTGTCGGCGGGGACGACAACGAACTGTCGCCAGAGGGCAAGGCCCGCACGGTGTTTGGTGATTTCTGCGTGCTCAAAGCCGCCGATACCCAACACCCGAGCGAGTTGATGGTGTTCGCCTCCGCCCGCGGCCCGTTTGAAGGTAAGATCGTCAACGGCTTCTACTTGGTCCGGTCCCCCTACTTCATGGGTTACCGCTGGTCCCAATCTTTCAATCCGGCCGACGGTCCCGAGGCTTGGGGTCACGTTCATCCCCGGTTTTCCCAGCGCGCCCTCGGCGGCATGGTGGACGGCCACGTCGAAGCGCTGACCGAACGCGAACTCCAAGACATGCGCCACTGGGCCAACCAAGCGGATCGCCCCGACTGGACGCTGCAACGGCAGAACCGTTAAGGCACCCCAACCCCCAAGCCATCACCCACGCTTCAAGCGCCGGCGCCGCGGTAAAAGGTAGCCTACAGCGGGAGCGGGGGGGAGTTAGCCCCGGCAGGGGCAACAGGGGGAATGGTTTGCAGGTTCTGTCGCCCCTGCCGGGGCTGGCGAGCGTTCGCCGCAAAACCCACAGCTGACGCTGTGGGCTACTTTCTTTCGCCGCTCCGCGGCTATCTCGCGGACGGCTGGTTAGGTTGTTTTGAAGCGTCGGCAAGCAACTGCTTCCGCGAACGCGCTGCCGCGTAGGTCGCAGGCAGCTTGAGGACTTCGCGGGCCCGTCGGAATGCGAACGGCGCGTCGAGAATCCTTAGACGAGTGTGCTGCATGATGCGCGTTCGAACATTTTTGGCACGCCCCACATAGCAATGAGTCAATCCGTCGCTAAAGAGATAGACGCCTCCGCCGTCAATGCTGATGGGCAAGTCGGTGGGACTGAGCGGACTACAATCCATGAGTCGATCAAATGCCGCTATCACCGCCCGCATGCGCGCTTCAAATCGTTTATCCATAGAATGTAGCCAATTCAGCCAAAGGCGGCCCCTCACTCCCACCCGATCTGTCGTCCCGCATTCTGCTGCTCCAGCCACGCCATGAGCGGCGCGAAGTAATCCTTCATCGCACGGGTGCTCAGGTCTTCGCCGGTGGTTTCCTTGAGCAGCGTGCGCCAGTCGCGGGTGCCGCCGTGCTCCAGCATCTTCCGCAGGAACGCGCCGACTTCCTGGTTCCCGGCGTAATTGCAGTTCTGCGGCGGCTGCTTGAGGAGGTTTTTGGCGATATAGTCGTTGAACTGGAACTTCAGCACCGTGGCGATGGCGTAGCTGTAGTAGTAGCAGGGATTGTCGTTGATGTGCGTCTTGGTCGCCGCGTCGCAGAATTCCTCGCCGCGCGAGCCCACGCCGGCGGGCGGTTCGACGCCTTGGAACTTCGCCACGTGATCCCACCAGCGGCGATTCCACTCCGAGGTCGGCAACCCCTGCGAATACACGTCGGCTTCCCAGTGCGTCATCGTGCCGCTGGCCCAGAAGAGGAACGGCACGGAGTGCAGCAGCGCGTTGTCGAGCAGGATGGCCGTGGGATCGGCCTGGAAATCGGCCGGCAGGATGTTCATCGCCCTGAGGTAGGGGATCTGGCCGGAGGCGAGCCCGATGAGTTCGCCGACGCCCTCGTGGAAGGCCGGGTTGGCACCAGTGCGCAGGAGCGGCGGCACTTCGGGCCGGGTGTAGGCGATGAAGTAATAGGCGTGGCCCAGCTCGTGGTGCGCGGTGTTGAACCACCATTGGTTCGGCTCGACGCTCATGAGCGAGCGGATGTCGTTCTCCAAGTCCACATGCCAGCAGGAGGCGTGGGAATTCTTCAGGCGGTTTTCGCCGGGCTTCGCCGGGAACAGGTCGGACTTGGTCCAGAAGCTGGTGGGCAGGTTCGGGAAACCAATGCCGACCCAGAACTGTTCCGCGGTCTTGGTAACCCACGCCGGGTCGCGCTTCTCGAAGTGGGCGTCGAGATTGGCCGCGTCCACGAGGCCGCCCCATTCCTGCGCCCAGCGGTTGTTGAGCCAGTGCGCCGGGATGCGCTTCGGCACGGGCTGGTTGAACTTCTTCGCCAGCTCGTGTTTCGCCCAGGTGTGGAGCTGGAGGTAGAGCGGGCGGAGTTCCCGCAGGAAGTCGTCGTTCAGCTTCACCATTTCGGCGGCGCTTAGGCCGTAGCCGGCCGTCTGGAGCGCGAAGTAGTCGGCGTGGCCCAGCTCGCGGGCGCAGCCGTTGCGCAGGCCGACGAGGTTCACGAGGCCAGGCTTGAGCGCGGGGCCGGTGAGCTTCGAGGCTTCCCACGCGGCGCGGCGGGCGGTGAGGTCGCTGGACTTGCCGAGGATGCGGTCGAGGTCGTTCGCCACGACGTTGGAGCCGCCCAGCTTGAACTGAAAGCCGTTGAGCGCGGAGTTCTGGGCCGTTTCCGCGGAAATGCGTTTGCCGACGAGTTCTGGATTCGTCATCGGCCCTTCGGCGGCGTTGAGCAGCGCCTTCTCCAACTGGCGGACTTGGAGGTCGGTCAGTTCACCGCGCTGGGCGAGCAACTCCTTCGCCTCCCGGATGATAGCGGGGTTGCCGTTGAAGGCGGCGCGGGCCTTGCCGGCGACTTCGGCCGCCGCGTCATGCTCGGGCTTCACGTCGGTGGCGGCCTTCCACTGGGCCTCCTGCTCGATGCGGGAGAGCGACTGGTAGGCGGAGTTGACGAGCGAGAGGAAGCGGTCAGCGCGTTCCTGCACGGGCGGGGCGGCGAGAAGAACCGTCGGGGCCAGCAGCGCGAGCAGCGCCGCGGAGCGGAGATTCAGCATGGGGCGACGCTACCGCGGCCGACCCGGGCGGCAAGCCGGGGCTTAAGCCTGCCTCCGGCGATTCGGCCCGGCTGGGCCCGGGTCGGCGGGGCGTTGAACAGTGGGTTGCTTGGTCACGCCGACTGGAGTAGTCAGGCTTCATGTCCTTTCACCCGGATTTTTTCCTGCGTGGACCATTCCGCACGCTGGCTCTGGGGCTCGCCTTGACAGTCGGTGGGCCAGCCCAAGCACTCGTCTTTATTACGAGCGGCGACCCCACCTTCAACACCACCGCTCCAGGCGGCGCGCTAACCGACAGTGGCTGGCAGTTCCAGGGTCAGTGGTCAGGGCTGCTCGGCACGCCGGTGGCCCCCAACTTCTTTCTCGCCGCCAAACACGGCGGCGGGACGGTGGGGGGCGCTTTTTCCTACCAAGGTTCCGGTTACCTCACGACCGCGAAGTTTGACCACCCGACGGCGGACCTCACGCTGTGGCAGGTTGCCAGCGCGTTTCCCACTTACGCTCCGCTCTACACCGGGACGGATGAAGCCGGCAAAAACCTCGTCGTCTTCGGCCGAAGCGCGACCCGCGGGGAGGAAGTCACGGTCAGCGGAGCGTCCCCAACCAGCCTGCGCGGCTGGCTGTGGAATGGCCCAGGCGGGGGCACGCTGCGCTGGGGTGAAAACACCGTGCACACAACCCCCACCGTGGGCGGCGCCGACTACCTCACCGCGAGCTTCAGTCGCGGCGGCGGCGCCAACGAAGCCACCTTGGCTTCGGGCGATTCCGGGGGCGGGGTTTTCATTCAAGACGGCGAAAGCTGGAAGCTGGCGGGCATCAACTTCGCGGTCGAAGCCGACTTTCGCACCAGTGCGGACGGGAGCTCCTTCAAAGCGGCCATTTTTGACGCCGGCGGGCTGTTTTATAATTTTGGCAGTGGCTTTACCCTCGTGCCGGATCAACTCGCAGACATCCAAGCCAGTTTTTATTCGACCCGTGTCTCCAGCTACGCCGGCTGGATTCAAGGCCTCACAGCCGTGCCCGAACCCAGCTCCGTAACCCTCGTCAGCGGCTGCATCCTGATGGCGTTGGCCGTGGGGCGGCACCGCTGGCCTCGCCGTTGAGCGACGAAAAAGTTGCCTCGACACGCCGGACGCGGTTCCTAGGCTCAGTGTTCCTTATGAATCGCACTCCGCACGTGGCCGTCGTCGGTGCCACTGGCGCCGTCGGCGTCGAAATGATCGAAACCTTGGAGCGGCGGAACTTCCCGGTCGGGAAGCTCACGCTGCTCGCTTCCGCCCGTTCCGCCGGGAAGAAGCTCAAATTCCGCGGCACTGACGTCACCGTGACGGAGCTCACCAAGGATTCGTTTCACGGCATCGACATCGCTTTGTTCAGCGCTGGCGGCAGCATTTCCAAGGAATTTGCCCCCCTCGCCGCCGCGGCCGGTTGCGTGGTGGTGGATAATTCCAGCGCGTTCCGCATGGACCCGACAGTGCCGCTGATCGTCCCGGAGATCAACGCGGCCGACGTCCGCGGGCACCAAGGCATCTTGGCCAACCCGAACTGCACGACCGCCATCACGCTGATGGCCCTCTACCCGCTGCACCAGGCATTCGGCGTTACGCGGATCTTTGCCTCCAGCTATCAGGCTGTCTCCGGCACGGGCGCCGCGGCCATTGAGGAACTACGCCGGCAGGTGCAGCAGATCACCAGTGGGCAACCGGTGACCCGGGAAGTCTATCCGCACCAGATCGCCTTCAACGTGTTGCCCCAAGTCGATTCGTTCCTCGACACCGGCTACACCAAGGAAGAGATGAAGCTGGAGAATGAGGGCCGGAAGATCATGCACCACGCCAGTTTTCGCGCCTCCGTAACCTGCGTGCGTGTGCCCGTTTACCGCGCCCATTCAGTCGCCGTGAGCGCGGAATTTACCCGGCCCGTTTCACTTGAAGCCGCCCGCGCCGTGCTAGCTCAGGCCCCGGGTCTCGACGTGGTGGACGATCCCGCCAACCGCCGCTATCCCATGCCCCTCGACGTCTCGGGTAAATACAACTGTGCGGTCGGCCGCCTCCGTTTGGATTGCGCGCTCGATAACGGCCTCTCGTTCTGGGTCGCCGGCGACCAGTTGCTCAAAGGCGCGGCGCTCAACGCCGTCCAAATTGCCGAAGAATTGCTGAAATAATCGCCCTCTCCCCTCCCCGCCATGAGTGCCGAGCCACCGAACCCCTCCGAGGATTCGCTGGCCCAGCGCATGGCGGGGCTAGGGGTGCGGGAGGAAGATTTGGAGGAGTCGTTCGTGCGGTCCGGCGGGCACGGCGGGCAGAACGTCAACAAGGTCGCCACCTGTGTGATGCTCCTGCACAAACCCACGGGCCTCAGCGTCAAATGCCAGACGACCCGACATCAGGGCCAAAACCGCCAGCTCGCCCGGGAACAGTTGCTGGCCAAGCTAGAAGCCCGGAAACGCTCTGCGGCGGCCGCCGAACGGTCCGCGCGGGAAAAAGTCCGCCGCCAAAAACGTGGCCGGAGCAAGGCTGCCAAACGCCGCGTCTTGGCCGACAAAGCCCACACGGCCGCCAAAAAGGCGCAGCGGCGGCCGGGTAAGTTTGACTGATTTTTCCTCGCCCACCGTGCTGGATTGACCCGCAGCGGCCGACATGTTGGCGTTTCCGCATGTCGAACTCGGAACTGCAAGTCGAACACCTCCTCCACGGCCAAGGTCCCGCCCCCCGCCGCGGCGCCACCGTCTCCGTCCACTACACCGGCTGGCTGACCAACGGGACCAAGTTCGACAGTTCGGTAGACCGCGATGAACCCTTTGAATTTGTGCTCGGTGCCGGCCAAGTCATCGCCGGCTGGGATCTCGGGGTCGCCGGCATGAAAGTGGGCGACAAGGTAAAGCTGACCATCCCCCCGGCCCTAGCTTACGGCGCGGGCGGTTATCCCGGCGTCATTCCGCCCCAGGCGACGTTGGTTTTTGAGGTCGAATTGCTAGGCATCAATTAGCCGGCCCCGCCTCAGGGATTATTTCCAGGGAGGGCGAGGCGGCTCCACCGCGCCGCCTCGGCGCCCTCGCTCAGCCCCCAAACTTCACTTTGAGGGCTTTCGTCCGCCGGCCGCCGAGTCTTCTTTGAGCCCTGACAGGTTTTGTTGTCGTCTGGCAAAAAATGACCGCGATGCGCTAAAATAGGTTAAGCCAGACTAGTCTGATAAGGGTTACTGGTTCACTAGTCGGCACAGAAGTTCACCGGTGCTTCTCCTAGGAGAGCAAAATCATCAATCCCACGCGTGAGCGACTGGCCCTTTAGCCTGAATCCTGATCCGTAGGAAACCTTATGAGACATCCAACCCTTAAACCCGAACCACAGCGCCTCGGGGCCGCTTGGTGGACGCGGATGGCCGCCGTGATACTACTCGGTGCCACTGCTACTTGGGGAACTGCCCAAGCCCAGCAAAGTTCCTTCAAAATCGTCAAACCGACCCCCGGCGGCATCGTGGTCAGCCCGGTGATCACCAACATTGCCGACGGCGAAAACGTGGTGGTCAAATGGTTGGGCCTGACGCCGCCTTACACGGTGCAACGCAAAGCTGCGGTCGCCGGAGGCACGTGGGAAAATGTCGCCGGGCCCACCACGGACACCACGGCTTCAGTAGCGAAGCAGGGCGAAGCCGGTTTCTTCCGCGTCTTGGGCGGTGACCCCTCCTACGTCGGCTCCGATGCCTGCGCGGAGTGTCATAACACCGCCCCGTTGCAGACCCATTCCGGTTGGCTCGACACGGCTCACGCCAAGGCGTTTGCCACGTTGAAAAACATCGGCCAAGAAAAGAACAGCTCCTGCCTGCCCTGCCATACGGTGGGCTACGGGGCCGGCGGTTACGTGGATGAAGCAACCACACCGCACCTGACCAACGTCCAATGCGAAAACTGCCACGGCCCGGCCGGCGACCACGTGACGTGGGCCAGCGGCTCGGCGTTGGATCCCAAGGTGCTCCCGCTCACCACGCCCAGCGCCATGCTGTGCGGTGGCTGCCACAATGGCTTCCACCATCCGACCTACGACGAATGGAAGACCGCGGGCCACGCCGAAGTCATCGCTTCCGTGGCGTCCGGCTTCATGAACACCAACATCGTGAGCGCCCAAGCCCGCATGAGTTCCTGCGGTTCCTGCCACTCCGGGGCTGTGCGCTTCCAGATGCTCAATGCGGCCACTAAGTTCACGGGTAACAACCGGACGAACGTCGCTTGGCCTTCCGGCATTGAGGCCGCCGAGACGAGCGTCACCTGCGTAACCTGCCACGACACGCACAACACCCGCGTCTACACCAATGTCATCACCGGCCTGATCTACACCAACCAACTGCGGAACCCGATCACGTCCACCAACCTGTTCTCCTACAACACGAGTGGAACCTTCGCCTCGCAGTATGACCCCAACATCAGCATCTGCGGTCAGTGCCACAATGCCCGCGGCGCTTCGGTGAATAGCAACGGCCGGCCGCCGCACCATTCCCCGCAATACAACATCATGCTCGGCGGCATCGGCGTCACCGACGCGGTGGCGCCCAAGCAGGGCGCCCACTGGAAGAACCCGCTGCAATGCGTCGGCTGCCATACCCACGGGCACAATGCCGAAGGGGCGACTCCAAACAATCCCGCCTACACCGGCCACGGCTTCCGCTGGACCGTCCAAGCCTGCCAAGAGTGCCATAAGAATGAAACCGGGCCGCTGTCCGCGACCAACCTGCTCGCCACGACCCAGATTGAGATCCAGAGCCTGATCGCGCAGACCAAGGGCTTGCTGGATGTGTGGGCCACGACCAAAAACACCAACTCCTGGGCTCAGCTTTACGGCGCCTTCGGTTGGGAATACGCCACGCCGGGTCAGCTCTCGAATCCGACCGGCAGCAGCTCCATCAAGGGCCCGACCGATGGTTCCGGTGGTTCGGTCAACATGCAGACTCAGATTCCCCAGGCCATCCGCGAAGCCCGCTACAACCTGTATCTGATCGAACACGACGGCAGCAAAGGCATCCACAATGCTCCGTATGCCCGTTACCTGCTCGAAGTCGCCCAGCGGAAGGTGAACGCCGAACTGGCCAAGTAACCGCTCGCGACTAGGTCGCCTCACACGCCCGCAATCCGGACCGGATTGCGGGCGTTTTGTTTACCCGCTTGGCTCCACCCCGCTCAACGGCCACCACCGGTATCACGGGCAGATCGCGGGTCGCCCCGATCCCACCCACCGTTTCACCTCCCACCCGGTCGGAGGTTGCCGACGCGGGGACGTTCGGCATCCTGCGCGCAGACTTTTCCCCATGGGGTTTCACCGGATCAAAACGTCGCCGTTCACGGCCGCTTGGCTGGCTGCCGGGTTGTGGGCTGCGCCCAGCCACAGCGCCGAGCCGGTCCACTTCGCCCACACCATTCTGCCGCTCCTTTCGGACCATTGCTTCGCCTGTCATGGCCCGGACGAACAGGGCCGCAAGGGCGGTCTCCGCCTCGATACGCAGGCCGGCGCCTGGGGCCGCGGCAAGAGCGGCACACCCGCCATCGCGCCCCACGACAGCGCCCACAGCGAAGTCATCCGCCGCCTGCTCACCCCGGATCCCGACGACGTGATGCCGCCGCCGAAATCGAACCGGCACCTGACCTCCGCGCAGGTGGATCTGCTCCGCCGCTGGATCGATGAAGGCGCGGGGTGGGGCAAACACTGGGCATACGAACCGCCGGTTCGGCCGGCCGTGCCGCCAAGGCAAAATGGTGAATTCAAAATTCAAAATGCCATCGATGCGTTCGTGCAGGCGCGGCTGGCCGAGGAACGACTGAGCCCCTCCCCTGAGGCCACCCCCGCCACGCTGATCCGGCGCGTGACACTGGACCTTACGGGTTTGCCTCCGACGCCGGAGGAGGTGGCGGCGTTTGTGCGGGAATGCGCGGAGGAGAAGAATCTGGAAGGCAGGAAAACAGGAAGACTGGAAAACAAGACCGCCACCGGGCCCGCTGGTCGTTCTAGTGCAGGCCCGGAGGGCCGGCAGATAGTAGCCCCGGGCGTGAGCCCGGGGTTGGTCAACGG
>CAIJLV010000047.1 GCA_903821635.1 uncultured Verrucomicrobiota bacterium
GCAGAGAGAGCTTCCATCCCCGGTTCCGGTCGGGCTCCGCCCTCCCTCCACCGGGGATGGACAAACCAACACACCACAACCAACATCAACCAGCGCCTAGAACTCTCATCTCCCTTGGAGCAGTTTGTGCGGTCCGGTCACCCTGACGCTGGCCGTGGCCGGCAACTTGGGCGGCACGGTGACGGTGGACCCGCTGAAGGAACGGTATGAGCCCACTGAGAGCGTGACCCTCACGGCCACGGCGGGAACGGGCTTCGAGTTCGAGAGCTGGAGCGGCGACCTCAGCGGCCCGGCCAACCCGGCGTTGCTGGCGCTTAGTGCCGACCGGAGCGTGACGGCCACCTTCCGCGACGTGGCTCCGCCGGTGCTGACCTGGGTTCAACCCATCGCGGGCACCACCGGCAACGAGCGGGTGAGCTTGGGCGGGTCGGCGGGCGACAATGCCGGGGTGACTGCGGCGACGTGGGCCCGGGACGGCGCAGCCGCACAGGCGCTGACCTTGGCCGACGGTCAGTTCAGCGTGCCGAACTTGGTGCTCAACGTGGGCACGAACCGGTTCACCGTGAGCGTGCGTGATGCCGCCGGGAACGAGACGACCGAGGTGCGCATCGTGGTCTGGGTGCCCGAACGAGTGCTGCGGGTGGCCGAGGCCCCGGAGGTGCAGGAGGGCCAGCGGGTGACCTTCCCCGTGACGCTGAGCAGCGTGGGGCCGGACGTGGCGGGCCTGACCTTCCGCCTGACCTACGATCCGGCCTACCTGGCCGATCCGCAGGTGGAATGGGGTGCCCTCGTCGGGCAGAGCGTGAACAACCTGAATCTCGGCACGGCCGGGGAGATCGGCGGTTCCTTCGCGCTGGCCGGCACGGCCCTGCCAGCGGGCACGAACACGGTCGCGCGGATCAGCTTCCGCGCTCGGAGCGTGCCGTTGTCCCTGCTGGCTGCGCTGACCCCGCAGCTTGAAAGCCTGAGCAATCCCACTGGCGGCACGCTGCCAACGGGCAACGCGGCGGTTGGCGGTTCCGCCCGGATCAAGCCGCGGCGAATCACGGGCGACAACAACGCGAACCAGCGCCTCGACATTGGCGACGCGGTGGTGATCAGCCGGTTGCAGGTGGGCTTGGAAGAAGTGCGCGCTTGGGACAGCGGGCTCAACGACTTGAACACGTCGGGCGCGATCGACAGCGGCGACGTGGTGCGCGTGCTGCGGGCGGTGGTGGGGCTGGACCCGCAGCCGACGCCGAGCGGCGGAATCGTGCGGGCCGGTTTGGCGCGCCAGCAATCCCCGTTGCCGTTGGTGAATACCAACGAGGTGATGGCGCTGGAATTCCCCGACGGGCCGGTGGCCGCGTTGGGGCAGCCGTGGCGGGTGGTGGTGCGCTTGCTGAAGAGCGCCCAGCCTCCGAGCGGGCTGAGCTTCACGTTGAGGTATCCTGCCGGGCTGATACTGGGCGAGCAGCAGGTCGGTGCCTTGGTGCCGGCGGGAGCCCTGCCCCTGTGGGGTGAAGTGCCCGGCGGGCTGACCTTCGCGGCGGTGAGTCCCAATGCGTGGCCGACCAGCACGGGCGTGGCGGCGGTGCTGACCTTCACGGCGAACGCGGGCCTGGCGGCACAAGCCGAGTGGCCGCTGACAATGGCACCGGTGGAACTGACGGTGAACGGGTTCGACATCCGAGCCTTGGACGACGTGCCCGGCGTGGTGCGCAGCGCCACCGTGCCCGCCGAACCGCCCGTGATCGAGCTGCCGCCGCCCGGCGCGGACGGGAAGCTGACGTTGGAGGTCACGGCCGGTGCGGGCCAGGAAGTGATCGTGGAAACGACGACGGACCTGAACGCGTGGACGGAAATCCAGCGGGTGACGGGGCAGGGCGCCGGCACGCCGGTGCGCGTGACCATCACCCCGCCGGCCGGCGTCGAGGCGCGCTTCTGGCGCGTGCGCAGGCCGTGAAGGGCGAAACCCGAGCGCAGCGCAGAAAAAAAGCGTTAAAGTATCGTCCCGGCACTGGGGGAACGCCATCTTCCAGCCGCCGTTAGGACAACTATTCCCCAATCATTAAGGACGACCGCAGATGCGACCCGTAACCGGCAATCATGCTTGATTTTCCCACCACCGATCATCCGCTGATCGCCGCCGCTTCCGACCCTGAAAATGCCGCCGTGTGGAAGCGTCTACATGACGAGTATCACGGCCCCCTGCTCAAGCTGTGTCACCGGAGCGGCCTCTCCCCGGATGAGAGTGAAGAGGTGGCGCACCAGGTTCTGATCAAGCTGTCGCAACGACTCGCCAAGGCCGCTTTCAATTGGGAGGCAACCAGCCTGCGCGGCTGGCTCAGCGAGATGTCCAACCGCGCCATCTTCGAAGTGCATCGGCAGTGCCGCCGGAACGAGCTCACGGCCCATGTCCGGGCGGCCGTCCAGGAGTGGCTGCCACCGGCCCTGGCCCCCGAAATGGACGGTGGCAACCGGGAGCAACTGGAGGCCCATCTGTGGTCGGTGTGCCTGGCGCGGGTCCGGCACACGGTGCGTCCGCTCCAGTGGCAGATATTCGAGGCCTATGCGCTGCACGAAAACACCGCGGCGGAGGTGGCCCGGCGATTCAATACGACCGGCTTCAATGTGCGGGTGGTCCGCCATCGCTTGGTTGCCCGGATCCGGAAGGAATGGGCGCAACTGGCCTCGTGCCCGCTGCCGGAACCGGAAGCATGAACCGGGGCCAATCCTCACCGCCGGCCGGCTACCGGACCTTCCGGCCACTTTCCGAAAGGGACGGTTCATGGGCCCATCTCGCGACCAATCCGGAAGGGGACTGGTGTTGCCTGAAGCTGCAGCGGGTTGCCCATCCGGCCGCCCTTGAGGAGCTCGTCAACGTGCGTTCGCTGCTGACGCCGCTGACCGCCGGGCCGGGGCTGATGCCAATCCGCCGCTGGGGTGGCGATGCCGGCACTGGCATGGTTTGGGAGGAACTGCCGTTGGCGGACAACCTCCTCAATGAGGGGCGGTTCGTGCCCGACGAGGCGGGATACCTACACGCCGCTCAGTCTGGTGACCTGGCTGACCGAGCACGGTCCCGCCCCGACGTCTCGGGTCATCGCCTGGGGCATCGAGCTCGCGGAGGCGATCGCCGTCCTGCACGGAGCCGGTCTGTATCACCGGGACGTGAAGCCTGCCAACCTCCTATTCCGCGGCGGCCGGCCCGTGCTGGCCGATTATGGCTCCACCGGACGGGCGGGCTCTGGCATCGAGTTTCCGGGCACAGAGGGCTACGTTCCGCCGGACGGGATGGGGTCGCCCGCCCTCGATGTGTTTGCGTTGGGCCGAACCCTCTATGAGCTATGGACGGGACTGGACCGCTTCCACTTCCCCTCCTTGCCGCCAGCCGTGACCGGCAGCGCCGATTGGAACCGCCACGGTTGGCTGCTGAATGCCGCGCTGCTCCGCGCCGCCGAGGGACGTCCCTCCCAACGGTTTCGCGACGCCAAGCAGTTCCGGGACGCATTGGAGAATGCGGCCCAGGGAAACTACCGGATCTCCCGCCGAAAGCTGATCGCGGCCTCGGCGCTTGGCGTGGGAGCGGTCGCGGCGGCGTATGTGTGGCGCAACCTTCCATCGCACCGGGCAGTTTGGCGCCGGCTGTCGCCGGCGCGGTTTGGCTATGAGATTTGGTCCGGGCACGCGCTGTCCTGTGATTGGCCAAACCGAATGATCTACTCCCTGAGCCACAACCCCCGCATGGGCCTGAGCTGGCAATCCTATGATCTGAAGACGTGGACTCACCGGGAACGCAATCAGCCTGAGGGGTCCATACTCGACACGTGCCTCTTGCACCCGGAGACAGCGACCCTTTGGGGGGTCTCGCCCCGAACCGGCGACATTACCCAGTTCACACCCGACGGAACCATAGTTCGCCAAGTGGCTACCGGCATGCCGGAAGACATCCGGTTCACCGGCCCCGTCTATTGGAATCCCTTGACCCGTCGCGTGGGCCGCTTCGCCGGCTATGGCGATTTTCGCATCGACTTCAACCGGCGGGAGTTCGACCCCGCCAGCGGTCGCTGGGAAATGCTGCCCGCCGCAGGGCCGCAACCGTGGCCCCGTATGCTCCAGCAATTCTTCCCCGGCCCGGACCGCAAGACTTGGTTCCTGTTCGGCGGGAACGGCAACCCGAGCGGGCGGCAAAGTGAATCCGTGGAGGGTTTGGCTGGCTACGATGGCGTGTTCTATCCGCTGGATGATTTCTGGACCCTCGACCTGGAGTCCGGGCGTTGGCGCCAACTCCTCCCGGTGCAACACTGGCGTCCGGCCCACCTCAAGGCGGCGATTTACCACCGCGGCACCGAGGCAGTGCTGTTCCTGACCGGAAGCTCCCCCGGGCAAGCGCAGGCCGCCGGACTGCACCTGTGGCCCAGCGGTTCCCCGCGGAAACCGCAATTACTCCCGGCATCCGGTGACGCGATCCCGCTGTTTCGCTGCTGGACCCTGCTGGTGGAACCGGACACGCAGGATCTTTGGGTCTTTGCCGACGAAGGGGTGTTTGCCGTGAGCCTGAGGCCGGTCTGACGTGGAAGCGGGGCGGGCCCGCCTGGCCGTCGGCACCGGGGCGACGAGGGCGTTACACTTGGCTGGAAACTATTGTGAAAAAAAGGCCGGGTGAGGGCCGCCGGAGGGCTGGCAAACTGCCGAGCACTGAAACCTGCCGGACTGCGGTGCGGACCGTCCACCGCCGGTGGGCCGGGCGGTTCCGCGGGGCTGGCCGGCGGGTTTCAGCAGGTCGGCGGACCGACGTCACTCCAATCCTGGCCCACGCCCGCTGAAGCCACTGCGCTAATTCTTCCCGTTCACCCTCTGCCTGCTGCTCCTGCGGGCCAACGCCGAGGCGGCCCCAGTGACCATTACCAAGCCCGTGGGGGGCGGGGAGGATCCTCGGAACCGGCACCCACGAGGGTGAGCCGCCCGTGACGTGACTCGCCGGGCCATTCCGCCAACCCACCCCCCGACTAGGGAGTTCTAGTTGGCGTCGGGGAGCAGGGTAATTGTCGTTCTACGGTCCACCGCGACCGGCGGCTTACAAATCTGTAATGCGGCGGAAAGCCTGCCGTCATTCCAAGGGTGTCAATTAGCTCCGATGAACGACCTCGAACACGCTATGAAACACCCCAAAAAATCCCTCCGTCATTTCATTCCATTACTGCTCTTGGGCGGCCTGATCGGGGCCCGCACCGCGGTCTGGGCCGGTGGCAAAGCCGAGCAAACCAAGCCCGCCACCGAGCTCAAGCTGACCGTGGATGACACGCCCGTCGCCCGGGATGGCCGGATCGCCACGAGCTTTTCGCCGGTGGTCAAACAAGTTGCGCCCAGCGTCGTGAAGGTCCTGACGTCACAAAAGTCCAAGGTCGGATCAGCGGCCGGGTTACCGCCCGGCTTGGGCAATCCGGCGTGGCGCCAGTTCTTCGGCGGCGATTCTCCGTTCGGTCCCGGGGAAGGGCGGCAATTTCGTGCGCCCGCCCAGCGCGGCATTGGGTCGGGCGTGATTGTTACTCGCGACGGTTACATCCTCACCAACAACCACGTCGTGGACGGGGCTGACGAGGTGAAGGTTTCGTTGAATGACGGGCGCGAGTTCACCGCCAAGGTCATCGGCAAGGATCCCAAGACCGACGTCGCGGTAATCAAGGTCGAGGCGAAGGATCTTCCTGCCCTCACGTTGGCCGACAGCGACCACATCGAAGTCGGCGATCTCGTGCTGGCGGTTGGCAATCCCTTCGGCATTGGCCAGACGGTGACGATGGGGATGGTGAGCGCCACCGGTCGGGACGCGCTCGGTTTGGTGGACCTCGACTATCAAGATTTTATCCAGACCGACGCAGCGATCAATCCGGGCAACTCCGGCGGGGCCTTGGTTGATGCCCAAGGTCGCTTGGTTGGCATCAATACGGCCATCCTCAGCCGCAGCGGTGGCAACCAAGGCATCGGTTTTGCCATTCCGGCAAACTTGGCCCGCGACGTGATGGGCGAATTGGTGTCGGCGGGTAAGGTCACGCGCGGTTACCTCGGGGTGCTCATCCAGGACCTCACTCCGGCTTTGGCCAAGGGTTTCAAGCTGGCAGAGCGCAAGGGCGCGCTAGTGGGCGAAGTGACGCCGAAGGGGCCGGCGGCGAAGGCGGGCGTTGAAAGCGGTGACGTCGTGCTGGAAGTCAACGGCAAGGACATCGCTGACAGCCGCCATCTGCGGTTGGAGATCGCCCGCATCAAGCCGGGCGAAACGGCGGCGCTCAAGGTGCTGCGCGCCGGCGATGCGCGGACGCTCAAAGTCAAGGTCGGGGAACTGCCGGGCCGGCCGGCGCTGGCGCAGGGCGACTCCACTCCGGATGATGAGGGCACGCTCAACGGGGTGACTGTGTCTGACTTGGATCCGCGGATGCGCCAACAATTTGGCATCCCCGCCAAGGTTAAGGGTGCCTTGGTGACCCAAGTGGAGCCTGACTCCATGGCTGCCGAAGCGGGGCTGAAGCCGGGCGACGTCGTCTTGGAAATCAATCACGAGCCGGTTTTTGGGGCCGACGAGGCGGTGAAATTGACCGAAGCCCCCAAGGATAAGACGACGCTTTTGAAGCTTTGGTCACCCAAGGGCACGCGTTTCCTCGTCGTGGATGAATCCGGGCAAGGTTGAAGCGGTTTGAGTGGATCGGAGTTGGCAGGAGCCGCCGTCGACGGGAAACTGTCGGCGGCGTTTTGCATCGGTGCGCACCGGTGTTAGCGTCCGCCTGCATTCTTGAGACACACTGTGAAATCACCGCAAGACACGTCCGCTTCGGGACCGGAATCTGGGTTCGCCGCCGGACCTGCCTCCCGCTCGCTCACCGATCGGCAGAGCGAACCCGACCACCGGCAGCTACGGATCGACAAAGTGGGCGTGCGCGGCCTCCGTTTCCCCGTGCAGGTGCGCGACAAGACCACCCATGCGCTCCAGAACACGGTCGCCACTGTCGGCCTGTTTGTGGACCTGCCGCAGGAATTCAAGGGCACCCACATGAGTCGTTTCATCGAAGTGCTCAACGCCCATGGCGGAGTGATTCACGTGGCGAACATTCCGGATATGCTCAAGGCGTTGCAGCATAAGCTCCATGCCCAGAACGCCCACCTTGAGATGGACTTTCCCTACTTCATGGTGAAGAAGGCGCCGGTGTCGGGTAAGGAAGGGGTCGTGGACTACACGGTCCGCTTCGATGCCGGTATGGTCGGCAAGCAACTCGACTTCGTGCTGACCGTGAAATGCCAGGTCACCACCCTGTGTCCGTGCTCCAAAGCCATTTCCAAATACGGCGCCCACAACCAGCGAGGCGAAGTCACCGTGCAGGTTCGCTCCGACAAAATCGTCTGGATTGAGGATCTGATTGCCCACATCGAAGCCAGCGGTAGCAGCGAGATGTATTCGCTGCTCAAGCGGGAGGACGAAAAGGCAGTCACCGAACGGGCCTACGAAAACCCGGTTTTCGTTGAAGACTTGGTCCGCAACGTGGCGCTCAAGCTCAACGCCCTGCCGGAGATCAGTTGGTATCGCGTGGAGGCAGAGAACTACGAGAGCATCCACAATCACAACGCCTACGCCTGCATCGAGAAGCGCTGAGGCCGGCGGACCGGAGCGCACCGGTTGACGGGTTCAGTCGGTTTTGAGCTTCTGCCACACGGCCGGCACCGTCACCGCGGGGTCATGGTGCAGGATCGTTTGCCACCCACGCGCGGCGCCGGCGGCGATGTTTTCCGCCCGATCGTCGAGATAGAGCAGATCCGCGCCGGTCAGGCTGGTGAGGGTTTCAATCGCCTCGTAAATCTTTGGCGCTGGCTTCATGCAGCCGACTTCGTGGCTGTAAACGTAGCCGGTGAAGTTCGCGAAGAACGGGAACCGTTCCTGAATGTGCCCAACCGCGATCTCGTTGGTGTTGGAGAAGATAAAGGTCGGGATGTCGCGGACGCGTAGTTCCCGGTGTAGCGCAAGCATCGCCGGAATCTCTGAAAAAATATCCCCAAACGCCGCGCGAAACTCCGCCACGGTTCCGTGGTAGCCGGTGAGTTGGGCGACTTCGGCGAAAAATTCCGCAGTCGTAATCGCCGCTGATTCGTAGCGATGGAGCAGGGGAGATTGATCCACCACGCGCTTAAATTCCTCGGCCTCGAACCGGCTCTTGGCGGCTAGGGTCCGCGCCGCGATCCGGTAGTCGAAATCAAGCAGCACCTTGCCGAGGTCGAACACCACGGCGCGCGGTGGGGTTGATGGGTGCTTGTTCATTGGGGGTTCACAACAGTTCCCGGCGCCCTTCAAGCGCCCGGCTCAGGGTTAGTTCATCGGCGAATTCCAGTCCGCTGCCCGCCGGCAAGCCCTGAGCAATCCGGCTTACGCGCACCCCGCTGGCCGCCAACCGTTTGGCGAGGTAATGGCTGGTGGCGTCGCCCTCGACGTCGCTGCTGAGGGCGAGGATGACTTCCTTGACGCCTTCGGCCGGCACGCGGCGCTCCAATTCGGCAAGGTTCAGATCCTCTGGGCCCACGCCATTCAGCGGGCTGAGCTTGCCGCCCAAACTGTGGTAACGACCGCGAAACGTGCCCGATTTCTCCAGGCTCAAGATGTCCAGGGGACGCTCCACCACGCAGAGCAGCGCGCCTTCCCGGCGGTCATCCGCGCAGATGGGGCATGGCTGGGATTCCGTGAGTGCGCCACAGCGTTCGCAGTTGCTCACCCGCTCGCGGGCAGCGACCAAGGCGTCGGCCAACTGACGCACAAAGCCAGACTCGGACTGAACCAAGTGCAAGGCCAACCGTTCGGCGGAGCGTGGACCAATGCCGGGGAGTCGGCCGAGCGCGGCGACCAACTGGATGACGGCTTCCGGCAGGGAAGTCACATCAACCCTGGAATGCTCAGGCCCTTGGTTACGGCGCCCATTTCGCGGTTGGCCGTTTCCTTTGCCTGCGTGAGGGCTTGGTTCACTGCGGTGAGCACCAAGTCTTCCAAGAAGGCGACGTCTTGGGGATTCATCGCGTCCGGACTGATTTTGACCGAGACTAGGGTCTGGTCGCACTTGGCAATTGCCCGCACGGCCCCGCCGCCGGCGACTCCTTCGACCGTGCGGTTGGCGAGGCTTTCTTGGACGCGCGCCATGTCAGCCTGGATGCGCATCGCCTGTTTCATGAGTTGATTCGGATTCATTGAAAAAAGGGCAGAGTTGAGACGGGGAAGAAATCAGGCCGCGGCTTCCGCGACGGCGGGCGCTCGCACCTCAATCAAGGTCGCTTTGAAGACCTCTAGCGCGGCCTTGATGGCCGGATCATTGGCGAATTCCTCCTTGTTGAGTTGCATGGGCGCTGGTTTCACCGGCTTGGTTTCAGGCGGTTTGGCCGTCGGTGTGGGCCGCGGGGGCGGGGTGGCGGAGCGGGTGAATTCGGCCGCGGCGGGCGGTGTAGTCTTGAGCGCGATCAGTTTGACCACGACATCGCCGACGCCGAGTTCGCTAAGTTTGGCGGCGAGCACTGCGGTGGTGCGCGGCGTGTTCAGGAGCTCGAAATCATCTTCGGGAAAACCGACCGACAAAGTTCGGCCCACGAGCGACTGCGGATGGCCGGCTGAAAGCTGGGCCTTGAACATGGGTTCACCCGCGAACGTGCCGATCAGGGCCCGCCAAATACCATCCACGTTTTCGCCGCCACTCAGGGCGGGGGGCAGCGCTGGGGGCGGCGAGGTCGGCGCTGGGGCCAACGCGGGGGCCAACGCGGGGGCCGGGGCTTTGGGCGGCTCGATCACCGGGGGCGGCGGCGCTACGGCTGCGGGCGCGGGGGGCGGCGCCAACGGCACCACGGGGGCAGGTGGCGCCGGTCGGACCACTGGCGCGGGCGTCGGGCCGGCGTTTTCGCGCAGTGCCCGCAGTTGCTTCAGCACGGTGTCTAAACTGCTTGCTTCCCGGGCTTGGATGGCCTTGAGCAGGGCGACTTCGAGGAAGATTCGTTTGCTGGCCGAGTCGCGTTGCCGTCCTTCGGCGTGGCTCAGGACTTCGAGCACCCGGATCAGTGGTTCACTATCGATCTGGGCGGATTGCGCGACCAGGGCGGCCATTTCGGCTTCGCTGACTTCGAGCAGCGAACGGTCCCCGCGGCTGACTTGGAAGATCAGAAGGTTCCGAAAATGGTTCAACAGATCGCCCAGCAAGCGGCCCAAGTCTTTGCCGCTGCGCGCGAGCTGATCCAGCAGTCCCAACGCCGGCCCAGCCTCACCGGCGAGGATGGCTTGGGCGAGTTCCAGCAATTGCGCCCGAGCGGCGAGCCCGAACATCGAGAGCACGTCGGACTCGACGATCGTGGGGCCACAGAAGCTGATGAGCTGGTCCAGCGTGGATTGCGCATCCCGCATGCCGCCGTCCGCGCCGCGGGCAATCGCGTGCAAGGCGGGTTCATCAATCTGGACTCCTTCCTGGGTGGCGATCCGGCCCAAGTGCTCGACGATGAGTTTCGCCGGAATCCGTCGGAGATCGAAGCGCTGGCAGCGGCTCAGAATCGTGGGCAACACCTTCTCCGGGTCGGTCGTTGCGAAGAGGAATTTCACATGGGCGGGCGGCTCCTCCAAGGTCTTCAGCAGCGCGTTAAACGCCGCCGTGGAAAGCATGTGAACCTCGTCGATGATGTAGAGTTTGAACTTCGACGAGGCGGGGGCGAAGCGGGCGGTGTCGCGGAGTTCGCGGACCTGTTCGACGCCGTTGTTGGAGGCACCGTCAATTTCCAGCACGTCGAGCGAACGGCCTTCGGTGATCTCCTGCACGCGGGGATCGTCATCCGCAAACTCGGGGCGGGGACCGCCGGTGCAGTTCAGCGCTTTCGCAAAGATTCGCGCCAGCGTCGTCTTGCCCGTGCCGCGTGGCCCACAAAAGAGATAGGCGTGCGCAATGCGGCCGGACCGGATGGCGTTAGCCAGCGTCGTAGTGACGTGTTCCTGGCCGACCACATCTTCAAACCGCTGGGGGCGGTATTTTCTGGCGATGACCTGATACGACACGACGGGATCTTCGGTTTTCGATTTCTAATTTGCGAGCGCCACCGCCAGCGCGCCGACGGATACGGAAAGGAAAGTCGGACGGCGTCGAAAGCTCAAATCGCAAATCCGAAAATGAAGGCAGAGAAGGAAGAATACCAGGGTGACCACGGCAGACGGGAGCAAACTACCGTTGCTGCCTTCCGGCCCTGGCGGGGTTCGTAAGTCCGCGTTCCATGGGCCCTGGCGCCACAGAACCTAGGAGAGTCCCCGGCGCTGGAGCAAGCCCGAGTTCGGATTATTCCGCCATCCGCCGAGGGCGCTCTGGGTCAGGATAGGGAACTTTGCGCTTTGAAACTTCCCCGCCGAGCCGCGACCGTTCTGGCGTGCCAACTAAAGTGCTCGCCGTGGCGAACCAAAAAGGCGGCGTCGGCAAGACGACCACCTCCGTCAACCTGTCTGCGTGCCTCGCGGCTCAGGGGCGGAAAATTCTGCTGGTGGATTTGGATTCGCAGGCCAATGCGACCAGCGGGTTGGGGTTGGAAAAATTGGAGGGGGGCAGCGTCTACCGACCCTTGCTGGGTGAAGGCACCGCCCTTGAGCGCATCAAGGAAACCGCTTTTCCCAACCTTTCGATCCTCCCCAGCGAAGTCGATTTGTGCGGTGCGGAAGTCGAACTGGCTCGCTCGGATGATTACTTGAACCGACTTCGCGGAATCTTGCAGCCGGTGCGCGACTCGGGCCGCTTTGAACTCGTCGTCCTCGATTGCCCGCCGTCGCTCAGCATCCTGACGTTGAATGCCTTTTCGGCCTCCGACTGGCTGCTGGTGCCGTTGCAGTGTGAATACTATGCGCTCGAGGGGGTGGCGATGATTTCGCGGATTCTCGCGCAAGTGCGCGACACGGGAATCAATCCGGGCCTTGATCTGCTGGGCGTCGTGATGACGATGTTCGATGGCCGCACCAAACTGTGCCAGAACGTCGTCGCCGAAGTTCGGCAGCATTTCGGCGAAAAAGTGTTTGAGACAGTCATCCCGCGCACCACGCGCCTCGCCGAAGCCCCCAGCTTTGGCAAGCCGATCATCCACTACGATGCCTACAGTGCCGGTTCTGCCGCCTACGAAGTGTTTGCGGAGGAAGTGGCCCAACGGTTGGGGCTTCCTGCGGTGAGCTGAGGCAGCGCCGCGACGGGAGGAGCGTCCGCGAATTGCTTGCCGCCCGCCTTGCCCGCCGGCCGGCCCCCGATATCCTGCACTGACCGCATGAAGTCCTCGGCAGTGCCCCATCGGTCGGCAGTATCCGGCCTCCGCCTCGTCGCCCAAACGCCCCACGGATTCACCCTAGCCTCGCGGGAGGTCATCCTGGAGGCGACGGCCTTGACCGCGGACCTGCTCCGCTTGCGCGTGGTGCGGGGTAATCAATTTTCCGGCCATCCATCGTGGGCGGTGGTGAAGACAGACTGGCCAGAATTTGCCGCGACGGTTCAGGTCACGAAGACCCGCGCGGAATTGAAAATAGCCGTTGGCCAACTGGCCGTCGAGCTCAAGTCGGGCGCTTGGTCCGTCACGGATTGCGGCGGCTTGGAACTTTTCACCGCGGCCCCAAGTGCGACCGCTTTCACGGGCGACCAGTCGGCGGTCGCGTTGAATCTGACGGACACCGAATCACTATTCGGTTTGGGCGAAACGACCGGCACGTTCAACCGGCGGGGACTGATTCGCGAATTCTGGAATCTCGATGTGCTGGCGCACGCGCCGGCGATCCATCCCGGGCTCAAATCGCTTTACGTCTCCATCCCCTTTGCGATCTCGCTTCGACACGGGCGGGCGGCCGGACTTTTTTGGGATAATCCCGCCAAACAGACGTGGGATCTCGGTCAGACCCAGTTGAATCGTTGGCAGATGTCCGCGGCGACCGGGGAAGTGGATCTCTACCTTTTCCTCGGGCCGACGGCCGCCGGCATCGGCGCCCGCTACACTGAACTGACCGGGGCCATGCCCTTACCGCCGCAATGGGGCCTCGGCTACCAGCAATGCCGCTACAGCTATGAATCGCGCGAGCGCTTGGAGGAAGTGGCCGATGAATTCCGCCGCCGGGCGTTGCCGTGCGACGTGCTCTACCTCGACATCCATCACTTGGAGGGCTACCGCGTGTTTACCTTTGGGAAGAAGTTTCCGAAGCCGGCGGAAATGATCGCGAAGCTGGCGAAAAAGGGCTTCAAGGTGGTGGCCATCGTGGATCCGGGCGTGAAGGATGATCCGAAATTCGGGGTGCTGAAACGCGGGGTAAAGCAGGACGCTTTTGTGAAGGAAGCCGATGGTCAGACGGACTTTATTGGCGAAGTCTGGCCGGGCAAAGCGCGCTTCCCAGACTTCCTCAACGCCCAGACTCGGGCTTGGTGGGGCGACGAACAAAAAGCACTGCTGGACGCTGGCGTGGCCGGCTTCTGGAACGACATGAACGAGCCGTCGAACTTTACCCACCCCGACAAGACGCTCCCGCCGGACGCGCAGCACCGGACGGATCAGGGACCGCGGCGGCATCGCGACGTCCACAACCTTTACGGCATGGAAATGGTCCGGGCTTCGCGTGATGGCGCCTTGAAACATCGACCGAAGGAACGCCCCTTCATCATCACGCGGGCGGGTTACGCGGGCATCCAACGGCACGCGCTGGTTTGGACGGGGGACAATTCGTCGAACTGGGATCACCTCAACGACGCCGTCCAAATGCTGCTCAACCTGTCCCTCAGCGGCGTGCCCTTCTGCGGCAGCGATGTCGGTGGGTTCATGGACAATACCACGCCGGAACTCTTTGCCCGCTGGTTTCAGTTTGCGGCCTTAACCCCGTTCTTTCGGAACCATTCCAACCTCGGCACGATTGATCAGGAGCCGTGGGCGCTGGGGCAGCCGGTCGAAGAAATCTGCCGCACCTACCTCGGGCTGCGTTACCAACTCCTGCCGTATCTTTACACATTGTGCGCCGAGGCCCGTGCGACCGGGGCCCCGCTCATGCGACCGTTGTTGTGGCACTATCAGAACGATCCCGTGGCCGTGGCGTGTGGGGACCAGTTTTTGCTGGGCCGCAGTTTGCTGGTCGCGCCCGTGCTGCGGCAGGGCGCTCACGCTCGCAGCGTCTATCTGCCCACCGACCTGTGGTATGACTTTTGGACCGGCGAACGAATCCAAGGCGGCGAACACATCGTGGCCGAAGCGCCGCTGGACATCCTCCCGCTCTACGTCCGAGCGGGCGCGATCCTGCCGCTCGCCGAACCTTCACAGTTCGTCGGCGAAACGGTTCAAGACACGATCAACCTGCACTTCTGGCCGCACGGCGCGGGCAAGTTGGACTGGTATGAGGACGACGGGGCGACGCAGGACTACGAGGCCGGCTCGTTTGCCCGCCGCCGCATCACCAGCCAGACCTCGGGCAAGACGTTGCGGGTGCTGTTTAGCGCCACCGAGGGCGAATTCCCGTCGCGGGTTGCGGTGTGGCGGTTGGTGATCTGGGGCGTCAAGAAACCGGCGCGACTGCGCGTGAACGGCCAACCGGCCGAAGGCTCGTTCAATGTCGACGAAGGAATGTTGGTGGCGGAGATTGCAAATTTCACCGGTGAATTTTCCCTCGAACTCGTCGGCGTATGAAAACGCAACTCCTGAAACCTATCCTCCTTGCCGCCGCCATCTTCGCGTTGGCCGGCTGCACTTCGTTTGAATCCAAATGGGCCGCGGCGGTTCGGCTACCGTCTCTGGCCAGCGACCCGCAGGGGGCATGGATTGGTTCTTGGCAGAACACCAACAACAGCCACGGGGGCGCCTTGCGGGCCATTTTGGAACCGCGAAGCGCGACCCGCTATGTGGCCACCTTTCACGCGACGTGGGGTGACCAAAGCGGGAGCTTCACCACGCAACTGAAGGGAACGCGCGCCGGCAATACGTTGACGTTTGAGGGCCGGAAGCGGTTGCTCGGCTTCCTGATTCGGAATGCGGGGCAGGTGAGTCCGACGAACTTTGCTTCAACTTACGAAAGTCGCTTCGACACCGGCACCTTTACGCTGCGGCGCCCGGAATAGGCCCGTGTCGGGCCGGTCTACCAATACCCGTAGCAACCGTCGGCACCCCAGATTTGGGAGCCGCGATACCGGCCCATCTGGCGGATATCTTTCCACCGCACCGAACCGTCGAGCAGGCCGACGTTTCCCCCTTTGGCTCCGAGATCGGAAGGTCGCTGTTCGTAGGCTTCCGGGTGGTTATCAAAGTAGGTGCTCTCGGCGACCTTGGGGCCGCGGGCCGTGTGGGGAGCGAGGATGCGCTGGTAGGCCGGAGAATCCACGTTGAGATCGGCGAGCAAAACCAGCGCGGGATCGTCGGTGCCTTTTTGTGGCGAAATCCAAGTGTTGGTGACGCCCTCAATCAGATCCCACGGTGTGTTGGCGTGGCCGCCGAGGTAATGGTAGCCGATGGCGATGCCGTAATCGGGGTGGTTCCGCCACTCCGGCCGCTGCATCCAGCGGGTGAGGTTGGGACAGTCGAAGGCCTTCAACTGGGTCGTGTAGCGCAGGAGATTGGTCTGGTTGATCGTCGAAAAGACGGGCGTGTGAGTGTCCTTCTGGTTGGCCTTGTCGGTGCCGCCGCGCGGGAGTTCCTGTTGGTTGTCCCCGGCGTAGATCTGCGCGGCGAGGATGAATTGTCGCATGTTGCTCAGGCAGGCGGTGCGTTGGGCACGCTCCTTCGCGTTGGCCAGTGAGGGCAGGAGCAGGCCGGCCAGAATGGCAATGATGGCAATGACCACCAGTAGCTCGATCAAGGTAAAGGCCCCTCCGATTCGGCGGCCGCTCGGTGGGTTCGAATGCGGGATGGTGGGACTGGCCGCGGGTGGGGTTTTCATGGGCGGGAAAGGAAGGGGCTTTACGGGAGGCGGCGTTCCGTCACCCGAACAAAGGTGGAATCGGCGGGACTGGGTAGCTCGACGTAGAGGGCCCCGTCGGTGGCGCTGAATGTCACGTCCACGGGCTGCCAGTTGGGGGCTCCGGTGCTTGGTGGCGGGGCGAGTTGCAGCTCCACCCGGCTCACCTCTTGGGCGGTCAGCGGGGAATTGTCGGTGGTTATCACCCGAAATTTTAGGCGGCCCCAATCGGTCATGGGCTCAACCGAAAGCCGCAATTCGGGCAGCGGGGCGACGGCGGCGGCCACGTCTAAAGCGACGATTTGGGTGTTGCTGCGGGCGTAGATTCGGCCGTTGGAAAAGGCGGGATGATTCCACGAAGTTCCAGCCAGTGCTTGGTAGCGGGCGATTTCGGTGTAGGCGGCGGGATTGGGCTCCACGAGCACCAATTCCCCGCCTTCTGTCAGCACCACGAGTTTGCCTCCGAC
>CAIJLV010000048.1 GCA_903821635.1 uncultured Verrucomicrobiota bacterium
CGTGTGTCGCTTGCCTTTCATCGTCTGGTCCTTTCTTCGGCCCAGACTCTCACTCCTCCCGGCTCAGTTTGGCGAGGTCACGTCACTACCTTAATCAAGGTCGACAATGGCCTTCGCCGTCCCCAACTGATTCAAGGCTGAAATTTCCATCACCGGGCGACTTCGTTTCGTCCTCAAACCAATTTCTTCAACATGTTGTCGGCGGCCAGTTTTTTGACCAGTTCCTTAATTTTTTGGGACTCGGATTTGGCCGCCACCAAGGTCGCGTCATCGGCCAAGACGATGATACTATCTTTGATGCCGACCAATGTGATCGGCGTGCGAAGGCGCGTCCGGGCATCGTAAACGACGTTGCGGGCGGAATCCACCTGCACGAGTAATCCGACGGCCGCATTCCCATCGGCATCGTTTTCCACGTGCCGAGCCAAAGCCGGCCAAGCCCCTAGATCATCCCAGGTAAACGAACCATCCGCCACGATCACGTTATGCGCTTTCTCCATCAGGGCGAAATCGATGCTGGTTTTCCGAATGGCGGGATATTCTTTGGCAAGCGTCTTCGCCAAGGCTGAGGGACTCTTGGCCGAGGCCGTAGCCCAACGCTGGCAGGCCTCCTTCATATCGGGCGCGTGTTCTTCCAATCCCGCGGTGATCGTTTCATACGACCAGACAAACATGCCGGCATTCCACCGGTAGTTACCGGCGGCGACATACTGGATGGCTTTTTCCAGAGGCGGTTTTTCTACAAATTGCTCAACTTGGTAAAAAGTGGTTGCCGGGCGTTTTACCCCCGCGGGCGCGGCGAGAGCCTGAAGTTCGTGCCGAATATAGCCGTAACCCGTTTCCGGTCCGGACGGCTTGATACCAATCGTCACAATGACTTGGCTCCGCCCTGCCACGTCAAAGGCATCACCCAAAACCTGCTGGAATTTTTCCTCATCCGGAATCACGTGATCGGCCGGCAACACCGCCATGACCGCACTGGTCGAACGGGCTCCGACGATGGCTGCGCCAAGCGCCACGGCCGCGCAGGTGTCTCGACCCACGGGTTCCGCGATCACATTTTCCTTGGGGAGCTTCGGCAGTTGTTTCCGAACCGTAGGGGCCTGCACTGCGTTGGTGATGATCAGAATATTTCGCAGGGGCACGAGCGGTAGCACGCGATCAACAGCTTGTTGGAGGAATGACCGCTTGCCGAGCAGCGTGATTAGTTGCTTGGGCGTCGCTTCTCGGCTCACCGGCCAGAACCGCTCGCCACGGCCACCGGCCATAATGATTACGAAATGATCTGAGGCTGGGTTCTTCGGCTTCATGAATTTGCTAAAATAAGACCTGCCTTTCCTAGCGCCATTCAATGGCCCCAGAATGCAGATCGTAGACGGCTCCCACAATCTTCACCGAACCGTCGGTCAGATGTCCAAACAGAATGGGATGTGACCCACGCAACGTCTCAACTACCAGATCTACGTTGGCTCTCACCGCTTTCGGCATGAGGTCTCCGGGAGTCTTTTGCGCCCGCTCAACGGCTGGGCGGATGGAATCTACCAGATTGATGATATGTCCCTCGGGGTGGCCGTTTTTCGTCAGCACTTCGGCTGCGGCCGAAATCGCCCCGCACCGTTCATGCCCCAATACCACCACGAGTCGCGTGTGCAGGTGTTCCACGGCGTATTCAACGCTGCCCAAGGTGGCCGCATCCGCCACATGCCCAGCCTCGCGCACCACAAAGAGGTCACCCAAGCCCTCATCAAAAATGATCTCCGGCGGCACGCGGGAATCGGAACAGCCGACAATGACGGCATACGGATGCTGCGAAGCCTCCACCTCGTTCACTCGGCCCCGTCCCTGGTCCGGATGGGTCAGGGTCTCGGCCCGGAAACGAGCATTGCCCGCCTTGAGTCGAGCCAAGGCCGCTTCAGCCGACACGGGCGACTCGACTCCGTGATGCGCCAGCGCCTGAGCCACGACGGGAGCTGACCGAGACGCCCCGGACGACGAGTCGCTTTGACATCCCAACAGCGAAACCCAAACCAGACTCAGAGTTAAGGCACCAACCTGTCGGGTGTGTTTCATGATGAGGGAATCAGGATTTCAAATGGAGCGAACTGCGGTGGCCAGTCCAACGATGAAATCAGTCACCTGGCCAACCATTTCCGGCGATTTTCCCAACTTGGCAATTCGGTTCACCACCGCACTTCCGACCACAATCGCCTCGGCGTTTGCGGCCACCTGCTTCGCTTGTTCAGCATTCGAGATCCCAAATCCGACCGCGACCGGCAGCGAACTGTGAGCCCGAATCTTGGCGGTCATTTCTCCGATGGTGCCACTCACCTCTGATTGCATTCCAGTCACGCCTTCGCGGCTAACATAATAAATGAACCCCTTGGCGCGCAGAGCAATCACCGCAATGCGTTCAGCAGGCGTCGTCGGGGCAATGAGATAAATCGGACAGAGGCCCGCCTGCTCCATCAATGCTTCATAGTTATCGGACTCTTCAGGGGGTAAATCCAGCACCAGCAAACCATCCACCCCCGCCTCAGCCGCCGCCGTGATGAAGTGATCCACCCCCACGCGGTGCAATAGGTTGAAGTAGATGTAGAGGACGATCGGAATCTGAGATTCCTGCCGAATGGCGGCAACCGTGGCCAACAATTTGGGCGGAGTCGTGCCGCTCTCCAGTCCGCGTTGAGCCGCCAATTGATTGACCACGCCATCGGCGAGTGGGTCACTGAACGGCACCCCCAGTTCCAGCACATCTACCCCTGCACGGTCAAAGGCGAGCGCCAGTTGGCGAGTGGCTTCGAGATTCGGATCCCCAGCCCCGATATAGATGACGAGCCCCTTTTGCCCACGGGCACGCAGGTCGGCAAAGCGTTGATCGATACGATTCACTTGAACTGAGAAGGTGCCGTCGCCAGCGCGCCGGACGCAAGTTTCCGCCTCTGGCCTAGACCTCAAAAATGATCAATTCTTTCGGGCCTTGTCGAAGGCGTCCGCTAGGGCACTCCACCCGCCGGCACTCGGATTTGCCGCCGGTCGCGGCGCTTGGCCAGGGCGCGGACCTGCGGCCGGCGGTCGGGGGCCGCCCGGCGACGTGCGCTGCTCCTTGGCGGCGCCGATCTGGGGGTTTGCCCGGAGCGAAAGCGCGATGCGCTTTCGTTCCAGATCCACTTCGGTCACGGTTGCATGGACCCGCTGCCCGACCTTCACCACTTCCGCCGCGTCCTTCACAAAACGGTCGGCGAGCTGGCTGACGTGAACGAGTCCATCCTGATGCACGCCGATGTCCACAAACGCACCGAAGGCCGTTACGTTAGTGACGATGCCGGGCAACTTCATGCCGAGTTTGAGGTCCGACATCTTTTCAACGCCCTCTTGGAAAGCGAACACCTCGAACTTCTGGCGCGGATCGCGACCGGGCTTGGCGAGTTCGTCGAAAATATCCTTCAAAGTCGGCAGGCCGACCACCTCGGTGACGTAATTCTCCGGCTTGATCTTCGCGCGCAACAAACCGTCCCGCACCAGATCGCTGACACCACAGCCCAAGTCCAGGGCCATCGCGTCCAACAACTCATAGCGCTCAGGGTGGACGGCACTGGCATCGAGCGGATTTTCCGCGTCTCGAATCCGAAGGAAGCCGGCGCATTGCTCAAACGCTTTGGGCCCCAGCCGTGTAACTTTGAGCAGTTCACGGCGCGAGCGGAACGGCCCGTGCTCGTTGCGGTGGGCAACAATGTTGGCCGCCAACGTCGGCCCAAGGCCGGACACATAACTGAGCAACTGCTTGCTCGCCGTATTCAACTCCACGCCCACCCGGTTCACGCACGAGATCACCACGTCGTCGAGGCCGCGCTTGAGGGCGGGCTGATCCACATCGTGTTGATATTGCCCCACCCCGATGGACTTCGGATCCAGCTTCACCAGTTCCGCCAGCGGGTCCATGAGCCGGCGACCGATGCTGACGGCACCGCGGACGGTAACATCTTCGGTCGGAAACTCTTCACGGGCCACTTCGCTAGCCGAGTATATGGAGGCACCACTTTCATTCACCAATACCACCGGAATGCCTGAGGGTAATTTCAGCGCGCGAATAAACTGCTCGGTTTCGCGGCTCGCTGTGCCATTGCCGATGGCGACCGCCTCAATCGAAAATTTGGCCACCAGCCCGCGAGCAACCTCCGTCGCCTCGCGCACCTGCATTGCGCCGCCCGCAGTGGCGTAAAGCACGTCGTGATGCAACAACTTGCCTTGGCGGTCGAGCACCACCGTCTTGCAGCCAGTCCGGAAGCCCGGATCCAGCGCCAAGACGTTCTTCTGCCCGAGCGCCGGGGCAAGCAATAGCTCGCGCAAGTTGTCAGCAAAGACGCGAATCGCTTCGGTATCGGCGCGTTTCTTGGCTTCGATCCGAACCTCGGCCTCAATACTGAAACCCAACAGCCGCTTATAGCACTCGACGGTGGCTAGGCGGACCTGTTCGGCGGCGGCGGTGCCGCGCGCGCGGAGAAAAAGGTTCTCCAAAATGGCGAGGGCATCCTCCTCCGGCGGCGTAATCCGCATGAGTAAAAACCCCTCTTCTTCGCCCCGCCGGATCGCGAGCAAACGGTGGCTCGGAATCTTCGCCACGGGCTCCGTCCAATCGAAGTAGTCCTTAAACTTGGAGCCCTCGGTTTCCTTACCGGTAAGCACCTTTGAACGCACCGTCGCGGCGCTCCAATACAACTCGCGCAGCTTGGCCCGAGCCGTGGCGTCGTCGCTGAAACGTTCGGCCAAAATATCGCGGGCGCCCGCCAGCGCGGCGGCTATATCCGCCACTTGTCGGTCAGCATTTACAAACGACGCAGCGGCCGCCTGCGGGTCCAAGGTGGCTTGGGTGTCGAAGAGCAAATCCGCGAGCGGTTCGAGACCGGCTTCCTTGGCGATGGTGGCGCGGGTCCGGCGCTTGGGGCGAAACGGCGCATAAATATCCTCCAACGCGGCCAAGGTGTCAGCCCCGGCAATGGCGACCTTAAGACTGTCACTCAGCAGGTTGCGTTCATTGAGTGATTTCACGACCGCTTCCCGGCGCTGCTCCAATTCGACGAGCTGAGCCATGCGGTCCCGCACCGCGGTGATGGCCACCTCATCAAGGCTGCCGGTGACCTCCTTTCGGTAACGTGCGATGAACGGCACTGTGCCCCCCTCGGCGAGCAGCTTGGCGGTGGCGGCGACCTTGGTGACTGGGACATTCAGCTCGGCGGAGATGCGGGCAACGAAGCTCTCTTGCATGACGATTGGGGCGCGTGTCTAGCCGCTGGACAGCGGATCGCAAGTGATTTGCCCGGCCAGTGCAAAGCTTGGGCCAATGCCCCTTCCCTGAAGGTCGGTTTCGAGCTGTTACTGAACCGCCGCCTAAGGCCCGAGGGGGAAATTATCAATCAGGGGCGAACCTCAGGGCACCCCCTGCACCGTTGGAATAATGGCGGGAACAGTGCCCTTGGGCCAAACCGCCAGCCAATTTCCTCCTCAATCCGCAGTGGCATCACTCCGATAATCACTCCGTCTCAATTGACACCGCGAAACGTGGCGCCTCGGCCGCCACCTCAGCACCGCAGCTCATATAAAACATCGGTGGCCCCGGCTGGTCCACCCTCCGCCCGCAGATATGAACGCACCCTGCCCGCCAATCCCCCCCCAGAGCTTCAGCCCCCAGCGCGGATTTCGGCCCGCCCCGGTCCTGCTGACCGTGAACCTCCTGTTCGCCACTCTCACCTCGACCAGCGCCGCTGGCGGCCCCCTGAACGACTGGCTGCGGCACGAGTCGCCCGCCTTCTCCGGGTGGGACCTCGGCGGCCAGATTCGGGGCCGATATGAGGTCTTTGACAATGGCCACAGCTTTGAATTTCCAGAACGCGACTTCCAAAAGTCCGGTGCGGACAATGACAATTCCTACTTTCTGCTCCGCGAACTGCTCCACGTCGGCCACACCCCGTTTCCTTGGCTTGCCACCTACGCAGAGGTCCGGGACAGCAACAGCGTAGGAGACGATCACAGCCGCAACCCCGGGGCTGACTCATTCGACCTGCAACAAGCTTACCTTCTGGTCGGCAACCCGGAACTTTTTCCCTTGAGCCTAAAGGTTGGCCGGCAAGCCCTGATCTACGGGGATGAGCGACTGATCGGCGCGGCTGATTGGAGTAATGTTCCTCGATCCTTTGATGCAGCCTTGGTCCGCTTTGAAAACCATCAGGTCCGGGTGGACAGTTTCGCCTCCCGAGTGGTTCGGCAGGAGGATGGCTCCTTCAATGAGCCCGATTATCAGGATTGGTTCACCGGCATTTACATTTCGACCCAGACGCTCCTGCCCTGGCAAGAAACCCAGTTTTACGTCCTCTCGCGGAATAGTTCGGCCGGCGCTGCGGTGACGCCACGGGACATCTACTCCATTGGCTTCCGCCTCAAGTCGCTGCCCGGAAAACTTGCCGGTTGGGACTACGCCGTCGAGACCATCGCCCAACGGGGCAGCCTGAACCAAGGTGGAGTCCGGCTGGAGCAAGCGGCGTGCGCCACCAGCGTGGCTGGCGGTTACTCGTGGAAAGACACCCCGGGAACACCCCGACTGAGTGTCGAATACTGCTACTCGACTGGCGATAGCGACCCCCAAGACGGCACTAGTGAGACCTTGGATAACCTGTTTCCAACCAACCATAAGTTTTACGGCAACATGGATTTCGAAGGCTGGAGGAACCTCCATAACCCACGGGCTGTGTTCAGTCTCAAGCCGGTGAAATCGGTCTCCCTCATCCTCGACTACCAACTCTACTGGCTCGCCGACACCCACGACCTTTTTTATCCGCCGGCCGGCGCCGGCCGAAATGGCAATGGTTATGGGCGCAATCCATTGTTCAGCAGCTTTGCGGGCTCCGAGCTCAACCTCAATGCGGCCTATGAACCGCTCCCGTGGTTGGCCTTTCGGGCAGGCTACGGTCACTTCTTCACGGGCAGTTATGTCAACTCGTCCAAGGCTGCCGTGGGCGGCGCCACCGACGCGGATTGGTTCTACTGCCAGACCACCGTCGGCTTTTAAAAGCCCAAATCACGCACTCCTACGAGCCAAGGCAACCTCTTGGAACCGGCCGCTTACTTCCCGGCAGACGTCCGGCTTGGTTCCCGCTACGATTTGCCCTATGTCCACTCCGACCTTTGCCTTCCAGCAACTGAACCGGCGGCAAGCCTGCGGGCTCGGCTTAGCTTCGTTGGCAGGCCTTGTTTCCGGCTGCGTCCTCAATCGCAATCCAGCCCTCGTGCGAGTGGCGTCGGTTCCGCTGGGAACGCTCGCGGATGGTCGCCCGGTGCAGGTCCACACGCTCCAAAATCGTCACGGTCTGCGGGTCCGGGTCATGGACTACGGGGCGACGATCCTGTCCATTGAAACGCCCGACCGGCATGGCAACCTCGCCAACGTCGTCTGCGGGGCCCCGACGCTAGAGACGTATCTCGGAGGCTTCCCGGCGGCGGCGTCCGTGATCGGCCGTTACGCCAACCGCATTCGCAACGCCCGCTTCATGCTCGACGGCCGCGAGGTTCAGGTAACGCCGAACATGGGCCGGCATCACATCCACGGCGGGCGAGCGAACTTTTCGAGCAAACTTTGGACGCCACAAATCCGCACCTCCGCTCAGGAAGCGAGCGTGGAATTAGGGCTCCGCAGTGCCGATGGCGAAGAGGGCTTCCCGGGCAATCTAGCGGTAAAAGTCACCTACACGTTGAACGATGCGAATGAGCTCATCCTGCGCTACGCGGCAGTTACGGACAAACCGACCGTCGTTAACCTAACCAACCACGCTTACTTCAACCTCGCGGGTGGCGGCAACGTTTACGGGCACGAACTTCAGCTCTTCGCTGACGAATTCACACCGGGTGACGCCGAGCTCATCCCCACTGGCGAAATTCAGCCGGTGGCCGGCACCCCGTTGGATTTCCGAGAACCGCACCGGATCGGGGAACGGATCGGGCAAATCCAGGGCCCGGCTGGTTACGACCACAATTACGTGCTCCGCGGCCAATCCGGCACGCTGCGGCCCGCGGCGCGAGTCGTCGAACCGCAGTCTGGCCGCGTGCTCGCGAGCCACACCACCGAACCGGGAGTGCAACTCTACTCCGCGAATCATTTCAGCGGTCGGCCGTATCCCAAGCACGGCGCCTTCTGCCTCGAAACTCAGCACTATCCCGATTCGCCCAATCTACCCCAATTCCCCTCGTCCGTGGTGCGGCCCGAAAAACCCTTCAAATCCGAAACTCGTTTCCATTTTTCCGTCGTTTGATGCGACCGCACAAAAACCGCGTTATGATCACACAACGAATCCAAATTCAGGCCGCCCTGAACCACGCTTGCTCGGTCAAATCCCTCGTCGAGCTTGCAATCACTTTTAAGTCTCAGGGCATGACTCAAGCCGCCATGTATCGACTTTTTGACGAGTATCGACAGCAGCACGAAGACGATGCTGACGAGACGATTTATGAAGCACTAATCGACACGCTCGACATCATCGCCGGTTGGGGTCCGAACGAGGCTCGCCTCTTTGAAACCGAGCTCCCTCTTTGAGCTTTCAAGCAGCTTATCTGCCTCCGCGATTGGCAACCGCCCCCAGAGTTCGAACGTCCCACTAAACGAAAAAGCCCGCCATTCGGCGGGCTTTAGTTCGTTAAATTCGACCGCTGCTTATTTCTTGCGGGTCGTGCGCTCCGAAAGCCACGCAAAATCAGATACCGACTTGTCAGCCGCTCCGGTCTGCTTCGGGTAGTTCAAGACGACTTTATCCTTCCACGGTTTGATCTCGGAATGACCGTCAGCGAAGGAAAGACCGCCCGCACGATTGTGATAGCTGGCGGGATAATCGACCCAGTCGCCGGTGGGCTTGGCCGCTGTGGACGGATAGATCGGATTCACCACGAACCAGCCGTCATTGATGCTGCTGGGGTTTTCGTCAATCGTGACCCAACACATTGACGGAGAAGGCTCCACGATGTCCGTCTGCTTCTGGAACACCTGACCGCCCGACCAAGCACTGATTGGGTTCATCCAGCACGACATAGCCAGACTGCGCGCGCGCGGCACAGCCCCCTTGCCGCCAACCGTTTTGGTGGTCGATTTGTCTGCCGGACATTTATAAATCCCGAGCGCACCCGTGTATTTGAAGAGCAACGAATCTTGGATTAACACGGTGTTGGTGCAGTCGGGGAAGCGGTCCATGGTGCCCATGCACCACTGATTGTTCGGGTAATTCTTGGTCGGACTAACCGTGGTAACCAAGGCGTCCAACCCACCACTCCGACAAATTCGATCATTGAAGTCACCCGAGTAGAGATTCCAAGCGAGCATAATCTGCTTGGTATTGCTCATGCAAAGAATGCCCTGAGCCTTGGTTTTGGCTTTGCCCAACGCGGGCAGCAACATGCCGGCCAAAATGGCGATGATGGCGATGACGACCAGCAGCTCAATGAGGGTAAATCCTCGCCGCCCCGTCCGACGCATTAAAAAGTTTGTGTGCATAGGAGGCCCCAAATTTGAGCATGAAAAAAGTGTGTGGCAACTGCATAACACATGGGTTTTCAGCGATCGCTGCGGCAACCCCAAACACACCACCCACGGATTGCCCCTTGCCGGCCCCTAGTGATGGCCAAGACCGCGGCACCTCAAAAGTTTTACGCCCCTGATCCTCGAGATGATCATCCTAAAGATGAATGAAAATTCCCTAGCGAAAACAAAACGCCGCCCCTTGGTGGGCGGCGTTTGAACAAAGCTTTCTAAGCTAAATAGCTCACTTGTGCGGGGTATGGGAGCGTAGCCACAGCACGTCCTGATTTTTGCCGACACTCTGATCAATGCCGCCGAACCCATTGTAGGTCACGGCCACTTTGAAGGTCTTACCTTTGTCGCCGACGACCCATTTGTGAATTTCCGAATGCCCGTCAGCCATTGAAAAACCACAGGCTCCATTGTGATAGCTGGCCGGCAAGTCAACGACGTGAGTCGCGGAGTTCGGATTAAAGAAACCAGCATCGTTGATGCTATCCGGATTCTCATCCACGAACACCCAAGTCTCTGAAGGACCGGGATTATTGATGTCACTGGGTTTTTTGACGTGGGTATAATACGTATCCCACGGGCCACTCTCAGCATTACCATCCCCGATACCGATATTGGCGGACATGCTACGAACTCGGGAGGTCCACCCCTTCGCCCGTTGAACTTTGCTAGCAAACACATCAGCCGGACATTTGAAAACCGCCTTCGATTTGCCTACGTATTCGCCAATACTGGCCCACTTTTTGTCGACCAAGTAAGTGATATTGGTGTTGTGCTGACTGACGGTCCAATCAAGCCACCCGACAAACATCGGAGCTTTGGGATCATTCGCAGTTGGGTTCGAGGCATTACCGCCGTGGTAGGCCGCGGGCAGCCGTTCTTGGTTGTCCCCCGTATACATCTGCCAAGCGAGCATGATTTGCTTGCCGTTGCTCATGCACAGAATGCCCTGAGCCTTGGTTTTAGCCTTGCCCAAGGCGGGCAACAGCATGCCGGCCAAGATGGCAATGATGGCGATGACGACCAGCAGCTCAATGAGGGTAAAACCTCGCCGACCAGCTCGACGCTGAAGAATGTTCATATGCATAGGAGATGACTGTGTTGATCAACCGCGTGGTGTATGGGCGTTGCATAACACATTATTTTTCCGCAGTGCAAGGACGACTTCAACCGGGCCGAGCGGTTGCTTAAGACGCGGAGATCCAGTTCGGCCCGGTAAGCCCTTTAGACCTTGAAGAAAACCCTTTAGGCTCGGCCGAGCAAAACGGCCGCCTCACCGACAAATTTCAAGCGGATGGGACCGGCTAAAGCGCCCTCTTTTGTCCCGCTTGGAACGATACCCGGTGAATCGCGCTCTTTGACTTGCCCCGGGGAGGCTCCTTACCTTCTACGCCGATGCGCGTCCTCCGTCATTCCGATCCCGATTTCGCCGCCCACTTGGCCGCTTTACAGGCGCCTTCTAGCTTGTTCGATCCACAAATTGAGGCCCGCGCCCAAGCCATAATCGAAGCGGTTCGCGAACGAGGCGACGAGGCCCTGCTTGAGTTGACGGAGCGGTTTGATGGGGCCCGGATTGCAGCAGAGCAGATTCCGGTGACCGCCGCCGAACTGATGGATGCTTCACTGCGGGCGGACGAATCGCTCCGCGCCGCCGTCAAAGAAGCCCACCGGAACATCGCGACCTTCGCCAAGCGATCCTCCGTCGGGGATGGCAGATGCGGAATTCGCACGGGGCTACGGTCGGCGAGAAATTTGACCCGTTCCACCGGGTCGGGATTTACATTCCCGGCGGCACCGCCCCACTCGTTTCGACGGCCCTGATGACGATCACCTTGGCCAAGGCGGCCGGTTGCCCAGAAATCGTGGTTTGCACCCCGCCGAACAAGGAGGGGCGAATCAACCCCGCGTTATTGTTTGCAGCCCGAACGGCGGGCGCGACAGAGATTTATCGTGCGGGCGGGGCACAGGCGATCGCCGCCCTCGGGTTCGGCACGAACACCATCCGCCGGGTGCAAAAAATCTTCGGTCCCGGTAACGCCTACGTAGTGGCTGCCAAACGCCTGCTCTTCGGCCAAGTCGCCGTCGACCTGCTTCCCGGACCAAGCGAAGTCTGCGTGCTCGCGGATGATTCGGCGGAGCCTGCTTATATCGCCGCGGACCTGTTAGCCCAAGCCGAGCACGGTTCCGGACACGAACGGGCCTGGCTCGTGACCACCTCGGCGAAACTCCTGAAAGCGGTCAGCCAAGAACTGGCCCGCCAGCTCCCCCCCCTCACCCGTCGCGAATTCATTGAACGGGCGCTCGCCCACAACGGCTGGCTGATCTTGGTCAAAGACCTCGAAGCCGCCACCCAACTGGTCAACCAACTCGCACCGGAACACTGCGAAGTCATGGTCCGGAGCGCCCGCAAGGTTTCGGCGCGCATCGTCACCGCGGGAGCAATTTTTCTCGGTAATGACTCCCCCACCGTGCTGGGCGACTACGTGGCCGGGCCCAGTCACACGCTGCCGACAGGCGGCGCGGGCAACTCGTTCGCCGGCCTGACTGTGGACCAGTTTCAACGCCGGACTAGCGTGGTAGAATACCGCAAACCAGCGGTGCGCAAGGCTCTCAAGGCGGTGCAAAAATTTGCCACGCTCGAAGGTTTGGACGCCCACGGGCGCTCCGCAGAGGTGCGCCTTTAAAAGCCATCGGCCGCCAGCGCCAGCGCTTAACGGACCCGGATCAGCACCACCGTAAGATCGTCGTTTTGCGGAATCGGGGCCGTGAAATCGCGGGCCGCCTGACACAGCATCCCGACGAGTTCGACGAGGGGACGCGTGGCGTTTTGCCGCAGGATTTCCAAGGCCCGTTCGAGGCCGAAGCATTCGCCGTCCTCGCGCATCGCCTCGTCGATTCCGTCCGTCAACAGCAGCACCATATCACCCGCTTCCAAAGTCACCTCCGGCCCGTCAGGAAACGGCGTCTCGCCCTGACGGCCCAGCGCCCGACCGGTTCGCTTGAGGACCGCTTTGACTCGCCCCGATCGGTCGAGGATCTGCGCCGCTGGATGGCCCGCATTGGCAAACGTGAGCCGCCGGGTGGCGGGGTCCAACCGAACCAGGCACAGCGTGATGTAACGCTCGCTGCCCAAATCTTCGATTAGGAGTCGCTGGGCTTCATCGAGAATCTGGGCCGGGGTCGGATACCGCCGCGAAAGGGGGCGCAAATACGCCCTCGCTTCAGCCATCAGCAGCGCCGGCCCCAGCCCGTGCCCACTGACATCCGCCACCACGATGCCCAAGGCCCCTTCGCTCATGGGCAGATAATCAAAATAATCGCCGCCCGTTGCCACCGCTGGCTGCGAAATGCCGGCGATTTCAAACCCGGGTAGTTCTGGATCGGACTTAGGGAAAAGCCGCTGCTGGATTTCACGTGCGGCGGCAAATTCCTCACGCGTCTTCTGCAATTCCCGCTCCACCCGCCGGCGCTCGGTGACGTCGCGGAAAAAGAACACGACCCAAAGCTGCTCCCCCATCCGCATGTCATTGATCGCCACGTCGATCTCCACCACGGAACCGTCCCGCCGACGGCCGACAGTGGAATCCGACTTGGCGCACCCGACAGCGCGCAGCGTGGTCCACCAGTGGGCGGGCGCGAAATCCGCCGGTTGGAGCACATCCAGCGTTTGGTTGACGAGTTCACCGGGAGCCCATCCGAAAATTGCGAAAACCGCCGGATTCGCAAACCGAATGACGCCCGATGTATCCAGCAACACGACGGCGTCGGTAGAGTTCTCCCACACCGAGCGGTAACGCAGTTCGCTGTCCCGCAGAGTGGCTTCTGCCTGACGTCGGGCCGTTCGCACCGCGGCGTCGCGCAACTCGCGCTGGACGGCTGGAATGAGTCGTCCGGTGTCCCCTTTTTTGAGGAAGTCCTGCGCCCCAGCCTTCATGGCGTCGATC
>CAIJLV010000049.1 GCA_903821635.1 uncultured Verrucomicrobiota bacterium
CGCCAAGTGGTGGCTCACCCAATTCCGCCGCTGGGGCATGGTGCCCACCGCGCCGGATTACGAAGGCGTGGCCAAGCAGGTGATGCGCGGTGACCTCTACTCCGAGGCCATGAAGGAACTCGGCGTAACCGACCGGGCCCAAGACGACTCCGGCTGGGCGCTGTTCGACGGGGTGAAGTTTGATCCCAAAGGCGATCTGGAAGCCTACGCCAAGGGCTTTCCCGTCCATTCGTTAAAAGCCTGATTTCTGTCTCCCGCCCGAGTCGGCGGCGGTTCGGTGTGTTCACCGCCGCCGACTCCTTTCCCGGTTCTCCGATTCCATCTCCGTATTTCGCATGAGCAATTCCACCCTTCCCACGATCCTGACCGCCCAACCCGCGGAGACCGGAAAACCGGCGGCCGGCACCCCCGCCGCGGCGCCGCTACCGCCCCCGGCCGGACGGACGACGCGAGACTGGTCGCGGTTGGTGAAGCTCGACTGGCTCCTGCTCCCGGCAGTCGGACTCGCGGCGGTGGTCGTCATGTGGTTCATCCTAAGCGCCACCCTGTCGAAGGATCTGCCCAACCCGACGCGCACTTGGGAATCCAGCAAACCCTACGTGGTCGAACCGTTCAGCTACCGCGGCGAACTCGATCAGGGCATCCTGCGGTTCACCTGGCTGTCGCTCGTGTTGGTCGCCAAAGGCTACGTCATCGCGCTCGCCTTGGGCACGCCGTTGGGCTTCCTGCTCGGGCTGTCCAAGATGATGACCAAGATGCTGGACCCGATCATTCAGATCCTGCGTCCGGTCTCCCCCCTCGCTTGGCTGCCGCTGGGCATGGTGCTGTTCCTCGGGGCCGGCAAGCAGGCGAGCGAATTGGCCGCCCTCTTCACCATCGCCATCTGTGCGATGTGGCCCACGGTGTTGAACACCGCCGTCGGGGTCCGGGCGATCCCGCAGGATTACCTGAACGTGGCCAAGGTGTTGAAGCTCTCCCGCTGGAAGACGCTCACGAAGGTGATGATCCCGGCAACCCTGCCCTACATGTTCACCGGCTTCCGCCTGAGCCTCGGCATCGCTTGGCTTGTGATCGTCGCCGCGGAAATGCTCACCGGCCGCCCCGGCATCGGCGGCTTTCTGTGGCAGCAATACAACGCCTTGGTTTACGAGCAGATCATCCTCTGCATCCTCACCATCGGCATCGTCGGCTTCATCCTCGACCGCTTGATGAGTGTCGTGGAGCGCCGCTTCAAAACTGCCTGAGCCCCTGGCCGTTTCACCCCGTCACCGTTCAACCTGCTTCCCGCCCCATGGCCTTTCTCGAAATTTCCCACGTCAGCAAGGGCTACGGCCCGCCCGAGCAACGCGCCGAGGTGTTGGCCGACCTGAACCTCGCCATCGAAGAAGGCGAGTTCGTGGCCATCGTCGGTTACAGCGGCGCCGGCAAGACCACGCTGATGTCCCTGCTCGCGGGTTTGGTGGCCCCGGACTGCGGGACGGTGAAACTGGCCGGCCGGGAAATGCAGGGGCCGGGCCCTGACCGTGGCTTGGTCTTCCAAAATTACTCGCTGCTGCCGTGGCTCACGGTGTTCGAGAACGTGAAGCTCGCCGTGGACCAGGTGTTCGCCGACCGGCCGGAAGCCGAGCGGATCGCCCACACGGAGAAGTTCATCGGCATGGTCAACCTCACCCGGGCCCGCGACCAGCGGCCCGCCGAATTGTCGGGCGGCATGCGGCAACGCGTGAGCGTGGCCCGCACCCTCGCGATGCGGCCCAAGGTGCTGTTGTTGGATGAGCCGTTGAGTGCCCTCGACGCGCTGACCCGCGCCACGTTGCAGGATGAAATCGCGCGCATCTGGCAGGAGTCACGCACCACGGTCGTGCTGGTGACCAATGATCCGGATGAGGCGATCCTGCTGGCCGACCGGGTGGTGCCCCTGACCCGGGGACCCAACGCCACGCTGGCTCCCGGCATCCCCATCCCGCTGGCCCGCCCCCGCGACCGGCGCCTCATCAACGAAAACCCGGAGTTCAAACAACTGCGCAACCAGGTGGTGGAATCCCTGCTGTCCGCAGGCGTCAAACCCAAGACCACCCTGACCCGCGACCTCATCCTACCGGACATCGAACCGGAGGATATCTCCAAGCCCTGGAGTTACTTCAACCGCCGCGGCCCCCTCCGGAAAGGTGAGAAACGAGAAGAGTCCGTCGAAGTCGCCCCATAACCCACTCCGCTGCACCCCAAAAAACTCCGACCACCCCTCTGCCCGTGAGCGCCTACTGCGAACTCTTCAACCTAACGAAGGTCTATCCGTCGCCCAAAGGGCCAGCGGTGATCGTAAAGGACTTTAACCTGCGGCTGGCCGAGGGTGAGTTTGTCACCCTCATCGGCCATTCTGGCTGCGGCAAATCGACCGTGCTGTCCATGGTCGCCGGTCTAAATGGCATTACCGACGGCGGGATCATCCTCGCCGGCCGGGAACTCGCCGGCCCAGGACCCGACCGCGGCGTGGTGTTTCAATCGCCTTCCCTGCTGCCCTGGCTGACGGCGTTTGAAAACGTGATGCTCGGCATCAACCAAGTCTTCTTCACGGCCCAACCCCATGAGCGGGAACAGATCGCCGAATACTACCTGAGCGTCGTCGGGTTGGCGGACGCGATGCACAAGCGGCCGGCGGAACTCAGCCAAGGCATGCGCCAACGGGTGGGCATCGCCCGGGCGTTTGCCCTCAAACCGAAGATGCTGCTGCTGGATGAACCCTTCGGCATGCTGGATTCCCTCACCCGCTACGAGTTGCAAGCCGTGCTCCTCGAACTGTGGCGCAAGAACCGCATCACCACCCTCATGGTCACCCACGACGTGGATGAAGCGCTCTACCTGAGCGACCGCGTGGTGTGTATGACCGACGGCCCCGAGGCCGAGGTCGGCGACATCATCGAGGTAAAGTTTCCCCGCCCCCGCGATCGCAAGGCGGTCATGGAGCATCCCGACTACTATCCGCTGCGGGAGCGCCTGATCGAATTCCTCGAAATCCACGCCCACCGGCGCCGGCCACCGACGGCCTAGTCCCCGCCTCCGTTTCAAGCGCCCGTTTTCTGACCTGGGTCAAGGCCGTTGCCTGATTCCCCCCTCATCCATTGTCGCAAAGCAGAACAGAAACTATGAAGCCAATCAGATCCCAACTCACCTCGCTCGGCCTCACGGCCCTGGCTGCCGGTTCCGTCGCCGTTCACGGCGGCGACTGGGGCCTCACTACGCCCGTCGCCCCCTCACCCGGCTGGCTGAATGAATTCCTCCGCGCCGACGATCCCTACATGAGCGCGTGGAACCTCGGCGTGCTCTACTGGGGCCGCTACGAGGTGAAGGAAAATGGCGGTTTCGTCGGCCCCGGCTCGATCGCCGACTTCCGCACGGACGTCGACAACGACAACAACTACCTACTCACCCGAGTGCTGCCTCGCATCGGCTACACGGGCAAATGGTTCGAAGTGTTCGTGCAGGGTCGGCACAGTTCCGTATCCAGTGACGAACGGTCCAGTTCCGGCAACGGCACCATCAACTTCTCAGCCACCGATCCCACGGTCGTCACCAGCGCCGGGCCGGTGGGCGGCGGGGTCAGTGCCGAACAGGATGGCCCCTTCGACCTTCAACAGGCCTACGCGGTCATCGGCAATCACAAGGAATTTCCCGTCTCCGTAAAAGTCGGCCGCCAGGAAATCCTCCTCGGTGAACAACGCGTCGTGGGGGCGCTCGCTTGGAACAACATCCAGCGCCAGTGGGACGCCGTCCGCGTGCGTTACCAGACCTCGGTCGGCTCGTTCGACGCCTGGGGCAGTTACCTCGTGGCGCCGCGGGACGAACACTTCAACGAGTGGAATGACGGCGAGGCCTTCTCCGGCATGATGTTCGCGACCAAGAAAATCCCCAAGCTCTGGAGCGAATTCTACTTCCTCTCCCGCAACGTCAGTGCCGACGCGACCGCCGGCTACAAGGGCGCGGTTCCCGCCCCCTTCCGGCCACCCGCCGCCCAAGACATCTACACGGTGGGCACCTACCTGAAGAACTCCACCAACGACTGGCAGAACGTCGATTTCGGCCTCCAAGCCTACTATCAGTTCGGTAACTTCCGGGACTTCCGCAACCAGGGCGCCGCCGCCGTGCGCGAAGACCACACCGCCTACGCCGTGATCGGCGCCGCGGGTTACACGTGGAAGGAAAGCACCTTCACTCCCCGCCTCGGCCTAGAATACAGCTTTGGCTCAGGCGACAACGACCCGACGGATGGCGACCACAACACCTTCGTGCATCTCTATCCCACCGGTCACCTGTTCTACGGCTACGCCGATTTCACCTCGCTCCAGAACCTCCACAACTTCCGCCTGCAAAGCTCCATGATGTTGACGCCCCGCCTCCGGCTTCAGGTGGACGGCCACCTCAAGTTCCTAGCGACGGCCAACGACGCCTTCTACAACGTCGCCGGTCTGCCCCGCGGCGGCGCGATCGGCGCGACCGGAGCCCAACAGGTGAACTACCAACCCACCGCCGTGCGCGGCACCCGCTACGGAATCAATCCCGACGCCGGCAGCTTCGTGGGCACCGAAATCGACCTCACCCTCAACTATCGCGTGCACAAAAACCTCACCCTAGAGGCCAACTACTCGCACTTCTTCGTGGGCGACTACGTGCGGGATTCCCTCGCCCGGGTCGGTTCGCAGGACGCCGATTACATTTACCTGCAAGCCCAGTTGAACTTCTGAAGCCCGACCGGCGTGCGCCTTGCCCACGCTGACCAAAAACCAACACACCTGCCCGGACGTGCGCCGCGGCAGGTGTGTTTTTTTGCGGGCGAATTTCCGACCTAGCGCCCGCCCCCGATGAACGGGACCCGCGCCCGCGCAGCCGGCATGTGCGCCGTTCATGGTCGCAATGAAGACAATGAGCCGTCTTCACCACCGGGGCGGCATCCGAAACGCTTACCCCAAGGCTCAGATGCAACCGGTTCCGTGCCTGCCCGAAAACGCTCCCTTCACGCCCGAACAGCGCGCGTGGATGAATGGGTTTCTCGCCGGCCTTTTCTCGAATGCCAACGCCGCCCCTCCGGCCCCCGCCGCGTTGCCCCCCGCGCTCCCCGCCCGCCCGTTGCTCATCGGCTACGGTTCCCAGACGGGCAGCGCTCACGGACTCGCCAAACGTCTGGCCAAGGCGGCGGAGCAACGCGGCTTCGCCCCCACGCTCAAGGAACTGAACGCCGTGACTTCGGCCGACTTGGTCACGGCCGCGCGGTGCGTCCTCCTGACCAGCACCTGGGGCGACGGCGATCCCCCCGACAACGCGGTCGGCTTCTGGAGTCAGCTCAGCGCCGCCACCGCCCCGCGGCTGGACCACATGGCGTTCGCCGTGCTCGGCTTGGGTGACAAGAACTACGCCGACTTCTGCGGCGCCGCGAAAAAGTTCAATGAACGCCTCGCCCAGCTCGGCGCCCGCCGCTGCGCGCCCCTCGGCGAATGCGACGTGGACTACGAGGCTACTGCCCACGCGTGGCTGGAAGCGCTTTGGCCACGACTGGAGTCCGTCGGCGACGAACGCAGTGGGCCGGCAAACCCGGAACCAATCCTGCCCGCGCCGACGAGCCCGGCGGGACCAGAATTTACGCCGCAACCGCCAGCCCCTCCCTCGAAGGCGGAATATTCCCGCGCCAACCCCTTTCCCGCCCGCCTCAAAACCAACCGCCGGCTCAACCGCGCCGGCTCCCAAAAAGACACCCGACACTTCGAACTCACACTCGCCGACTCGGGCTTGAGTTACGAAGCCGGCGACGCCCTCGGCGTGTTGCCGACCAATTGCCCGGCGCTCGTCGAGGAACTGCTCGCGACTCTAGGCCACTCCGGCGACGCGGTGTTGCCGAATTCAACCGGGACGCCCGCCCCCCTGCGCCAATTGCTCGCCACGGCCTGGGTCATCACCGCCCCGCCACCGGCGTTGGTCAAAGAGGCGGCCACCCGCGCGGCCAATTCGGAACTGTTGGCGCTGCTCGATCCCGCCCGAAAGCCGGACCTCGACCAGTGGCTCTACGGACGCGACCTCGTGGACGTGCTCCGCGCCTGTCCCGGCGCCGCGTTCACACCGGCGGAATTCACCGGCTACCTGCGTAAACTTCAGCCGCGACTCTATTCCATCTCGTCGTCGCCCAAGGCGCATCCCGGCGAAGTGCATCTCACCGTCGCCGCCGTGCGCTACACCGCCCACGGCCGGGCCAAGGGCGGCGTCTGCTCCAGTTGGCTCGCCGACCGCGTCGCCCTCGGCGAAACCCCGGTGCCCGTGTTTGTGCAGACCGCCCACGGTTTCCGGTTACCTCAGGACCTGAGCCGACCGGTCATCATGATCGGGCCCGGCACCGGGATCGCGCCGTTCCGCGCCTTTCTGGAAGAGCGCCGAGCGACGGGCGCCACCGGGTCGAACTGGTTGCTCTTCGGCGATCAGCAGCGGGCCTGTGATTTTCTCTACGAAGAGGAACTCACCGCGTGGTCCCAGGATGGTTTGTTAACCCGGCTGGACCTCGCCTTCAGCCGCGATCAGGCCGCCAAGATCTATGTGCAGAACCGACTGGAGGAACACGCCGGCGAACTCTGGCACTGGTTGGAGCAAGGCGCGCACCTCTACGTCTGCGGGGACGCCAAACGCATGGCCAAGGACGTGGACGCCACCCTCCACCAAGTCATCGCCACCGCCGGCGGTAAAACCCCGGAGCAAGCCGCGGCCTACGTCGCCGCGCTGAAGACGGCGAAACGCTACCAACGCGACGTGTATTGAGCACATGAACCCGCCCCCCACGCCGTTTACAGCAATCGCCGGTCAACCGCTCAACCCGGAACAGACCGCCTATCTGGAAGGTCTGTTTGCCGGCCTGAAAAATCGCGGCCTCACCTTCGGCGACGTCCTGCCGAATCCGGCCGCCGCCCCCACCCAGCCGAAGCTCGAAGACCTCCTGCCCGAGGAGCGGATCAAGCGCGAATCGCCGCCGCTCGACGCCTATCCGCTGCTGCTGCAACACGCCGCGGCCAATCAGGCACCGGACAAAGAGACCGCCTTCCGCTTCAAGTGGCACGGGCTCTTTTTTCTCACCCCCAACCGGGAAGCCTTCATGGCCCGACTGCGGATTCCCGGCGGCCAACTGCACAGCTTCCAACTTCGCGAACTGGCCAACATTGCCGACCAACTCACGAGTGGTTACCTCCAAATCACTACCCGCGCGAATCTCCAACTCCGACTGATCCAGCCCAAGGACACCGTCGAGTTTCTCCGCCGCATCCAAGCCATCGGCCTGCACACCCGGGGCGCCGGCGCCGACAACATCCGCAACCTCACTTGTGATCCGACCAGCGGCGTAGACCCGACTGAACTGATCGAGACGCTGCCGCTCGTGCAGCAACTCGGGCAGTTTATCCTCAACCATCGCGAGTTCTACGACCTGCCGCGCAAGTTCAACGTCGCCTTTCACGGGGGCGGTAAGATTTCAACCGTCGAAGACACCAACGACATCGGCTTCAAGGCCGTGCGCGTCGTCGGGCCGGCGGCGACTCAACCGGGCAGCACCCCAGCCTTGGTCACCGACCAACTCGCCGCCGGGATTTACTTCCGCTGCGCCCTGGGCGGGGCCACCGGTCACAAGGCGTTTGCGCGCGACTTGGGCGTGCTGATTCGGCCCGAAGAAATCCTCGCCGTCACCGCGGCGCTGCTCCGGGTTTACATCGCCCACGGCCAGCGCGGCGACCGCAAGAAGGCGCGCCTCAAGCACCTGCTCGAAACATGGACGCTCGACCAATACCTCGCCGAAACCGAGCGCCGGCTGGGCTATCCCCTACTCCGCGTGCCGCCGGATGCCCGGGCGGAAACCGGCCCGTCGGTTCCTGTCCCGCCGCATCCTCACGTCGGCGTTTATCCGCAGAAACAAGCCGGTTTGAATTGGATCGGAACCGCCGTGCCGGTGGGCCAGATCACCGCGAAACAACTGCGCCGGCTCGCTGAAATTGCCGACCTTTACGGCAACGGCGAAGTCCGCCTCACCGTATGGCAAAGCATCGTCCTGCCCCACATCAGCGACGCCTACGTGGAGACGGTGAAAAAGGCGCTCGTGAAACTCGGCTTCGACTGGCGCCAATCGCATCTCAAGAGCGGCTTCATCGCCTGCACCGGCAATTCCTACTGCAAGTTTGCCAGTGCCAACACCAAGGGCCACGCGCTCGAATTGATGCAGTGGCTGGATAAACGCGTGCAGCTCGACCAACCGATCAACATCCACCTCACCGGCTGCGCCAATTCGTGCGCGCAACACTACATGGGCGACCTCGGCCTGCTCGGCGCCAAAGTCAAAGTCGGCGGCGAAACCGTGGAAGGCTACCACGTCTTCGCCGGCGGCGGTTTCGGCGACCGTCAGGCCGTCGGACGGCAGCTCTTCACGGGCGTTAGCTTTGAGGCGCTTAAGCCCATGCTGGAACGGTTGCTCAACAATTTCCTCCGCCACCGCCAGCCGGGGGAAACCTTCCACGCCTTCACCCACCGCCACGACCTCGGCAAACTCCAGGAGTTGCTGGGCGAAGCGTGATCTCCTGCGATCCCTCAACTCATCCTGCCATGACCAAAACTGACCTGACCGAAATCATCCTCGCCGCGAAGAAGGCGAAGCCGACCACCTGGGCCGCCATCGCGCAGGCGGCCGGTCTTTCCGAAGTTTATACGACTTCGGCCTGCCTCGGGGAGAACGCCTTGACGGCCGAGCCGGCGCGGAAGGTCGCGGAGTTCCTCGGCCTCGAGGCCGCGTGTGCCGAGGCGCTCACCGAGTTTGCCACCAAGGGCGAGGCCGCCCCCACGGTGCCGAAGGAGCCCCTCGCCTACCGGTTCCAAGAAATTATCTACGTCTACGGCCGCACGATGAAGGAGCTCATCGAGGAGAAATTCGGCGCGGGCATCATGAGCGCCATCGACTTCACCATGGACATCGAGCAGGTGCCCGATCCCAAAGGCGACCGCGTAAAGATCACGCTGAACGGCAAATTTCTCGGCTACAAACAGTGGTGATCCGGCTGGCAGCGGCGCTGCCGTCTCCCGAAATATGACCCTACCCGGCCATCACGGGCACCCCGAGACGCAGGTCTCCACGTTGATCGACGAATTGCTCGCCGAGCAACGGCAACTCACCGCGGTCGAGAAGTTCTCCCGCCAGCATGAGCACTCCGCCGCGCCCGCGCTGCAGGCGCACTACCGCGACTTGATTCCGCTCACCGCGCCCCGGCCGGGCGAACAATACGCCTTCGAGGTGGACCTAGACCGCTGCTCCGGCTGCAAGGGCTGTGTGACGGCCTGCCACTCGCTAAACGGCTTGGACGAAGACGAAAGCTGGCGGGAGGTTGGCTTCCTAGTCGGTGAAACCGTGGTGCCGCTCACCGCCGCGCAGGCAGGAAAAGCGCCCGCGCCGGCAGACCGCCAGTTCGATGCGCGAACCTTCGGCAATCGCGTCATCCCGCTTCAACAGACCGTCACCACCGCCTGCCATCACTGCGTCGAACCCGCATGCCTGCTGGGCTGTCCCGTGCTCGCCTACGACAAGGATCCCGTCACCGGCATCGTCCGCCACCTCGACGACCAGTGCATCGGGTGCAGCTATTGCATCCTCAAATGCCCCTACGAGGTGCCGAAGTATTCCGCCCAGCGGGGCATCGTGCGGAAATGCGACCTGTGCCATGGCCGCCTCGCCGAAGGCGAAGCTCCGGCATGCGTGCAAGCCTGTCCGAACGAGGCCATCCGGATCGCGTGGGTGAAACCGGCGGCCCTCGCGGCGCGCTACCGGCCAGCCGCGGCCACCCATCCGGACGCCTATTCCAACCCGTGGTTGCCCGATTCCCCGGACCCAGCCCTCACCCTGCCGACGACCCGTTACCACACGCGCCAACCCAACCTCAAGCTGCGCGCCGCCGACCACGACCGGCTCACGCCCCAACCCGCTCACTGGCCGCTGGTGGCGATGCTCCTGCTGACGCAGTTCGGCGTCGGGTTGTTTCTGTTCACCGCGCTCACCCAAGGCCGATTACTCCCGTCCGTCCGCACCCACCTGCTCCTCGCGGCGTGGCTGGGACTCCACGCCGGCTTGGGTGCGAGCGTCTTTCATCTGGGTCAACCGCTACGGGCTTGGCGCGCCTACCTCGGCTGGCGCACTTCGTGGATGAGTCGCGAAATCATCACCTTCGGCGTCCTCTCCGGGCTCGCGACCGGGGCGGTAGCCGCGAATCTCGAAGCCCCGTTCGGCCACTGGTTGCCGGCCTTCCATCCGTTCCTTTCCGCACTGCTGGTGAGCCTGACAGCCGCCGCTGGTGGGTTGGCCGTCTTCACCTCCGCAATGATCTACGTGGACACCCAGCGGCCTTGTTGGCGGGCACCGGACACGTTCATCCGCTTTTTCGGGCAGACGCTGTTGCTTGGTTCGGCCGGGGCCGCCTGCCTGGTGGGCTGGGCGCACTGGCTCCGCGGTGAACCGCCGGGCATCGCCGTCGGGTTGGCCAGCGCCGCGCTGGTGGTGCGCACCGCGCTGTTCATTTGGGAACGCGGGCTTCGACGGCGGGCGGCGGCGGACGCGCAGCATCCCGCGCACCGTTCCACGCGGCTGGCGCAAACGCACTTTCGCGGAACGCTACAGACTCGGCTGGCCCTGTTCGGGCTTTCCACGGCGGCTGGCCTCTTGGCCCTCGCCGACTTCGCCAATCTGGGGCCGGTGTGGGCCACCGTTTCGTTTCTCTCCACCGCCACGTCGTCGGTGCTCAAGCGCCGCCTGTTTTTCACCACTGCCCTGGCGCCCAAGATGCCCGGAATGCCATGAGTTCTTTTCCTCCCAATTCCCTCCTGCGCCAATGGTCCGGCCCGATGACCACCGAACTCGTCCGCACGCCGGGCGACTTCGGCTTGGGCCAAGTGCCGGCGCGGCTCAAGCCGGAGACGGTGACGACCACGGTGTGCGGCTTTTGCTCCACCGGCTGCGGGCTGAAGGTCCACCTCCGGGACGGCGCAGCGGTGAATCTCACCGCCGATCCCAATTACCCGGTGAACCTCGGCATGGCGTGTCCCAAAGGCTGGGAAGCCCTCACCCCGCTGGCCGCGCCCGACCGCGCCACGACTCCGTTGCTACGGCACCCGGTTACGGGCGCCCTTGAGCCGGTTTCATGGACCCGCGCGATGAACGAATTCGTCACGCGCCTGAAGGGTATCCAAGAACGCCACGGCGCCCACAGCGTCGCCTGCCTGAGCACGGGACAAATCTGCACCGAGGAAATGGCGTTTGCCGGGGCGTTGTTCAAATTCGGCATGGGCGCCCGGCATAGCGATTCCAACACCCGCCAGTGCATGGCCACCGCGCACGTCGCCTACAAGCAGAGCTTTGGTTTCGACGCGCCGCCCTACACTTACGCCGATTTCGAGGAGTCGGATTGCCTCGTCTTCATCGGCGCCAATCCCTGCATCGCGCACCCGATCCTGTGGCAGCGGGTGCTGCGAAATCCGCACCAGCCCGAGCTCATCGTGCTCGACCCCCGGCGCACGGAGACGGCCGTCAACGCCACGCTCCATCTGCCGCTCGCGCCCAAGTCAGACCTCACACTGCTCTACGGTCTCGCCCAAGCGCTCATCGCCCGCGGCGCGGTGGACCGTCAGTTCGTGGACGCCCACACGAGCGGGTTCGCCGACTTCGCCCAGTTCGTCGCCGAGTTCACGCCGGAACGCGCCTGCGCCGCCGCGCAGTTGGCCCGCGCCGACTTCGATCACTGCGTGGAACTCATCGCCACGCGCAAGCGGGTCAGCTTCTGGTGGACGATGGGCGTAAACCAAGGGCACGAATCGACCCGCACTGCCCAAGCCATCATCAACCTCGCGCTCCTGACCGGTAACATCGGTCGACCCGGCACCGGTGCGAACAGCATCACTGGCCAGTGCAACGCCATGGGCTCCCGGCTCTTTGCCAACGCCACCTCCTTGCTCGGCGGCCGCGACTTCGCGAAGTCGGAACATCGTGAAACCGTCGCGCGGCTCTTAAACCTGCCGACTGAGCGCATCCCGGAGCAGAACTCCTGGGCCTACGATCAGATCGTGGACGGCATCGAGTCGGGCGCGATCCGCGGCCTGTGGATCATCGCGACCAATTCGTCGCACTCGTGGATTCATCAGGACCGCTTTAACGAGTTGGTCAAGAAGCTGGATTTCCTAGTCGTCCAAGACCTCTACCACACGACCGAGACGGCCCAACGCGCCGACTTGATCCTGCCGGCCGCCGGCTGGGGGGAAAAGGAAGGCACGTTCATCAACAGCGAACGCCGGATCGGAGTGGTGAAAAAGGTGTGTCGGGCGCCCGGCGAGGCGTTGAGCGACTTCAATATTTTCAAACTCGTCGCCGCCGCGTGGGGTTGCAGCGAGGAGTTCCGCGAATGGGCCTCCCCCGAAGCTGTGTTCCAGATTCTGAAACGCCTCAGCGCCGGCCAACCCTGCGACTTCACCGGTATCCGGGATTACCGCCATCTGGACGCAGCCGGGGGCATCCAGTGGCCCTATGCGGAAGGCGGCGACGCGCCGACCGAAGCGCTGACCGCAGGCCCCTCCGACAGCCCCCTTCCGACGGCCCACCTCCGGGAGCGCCGCCTCTTCGCCGACGGCCAGTTCTACACGCCCGACCGCTGCGCCCGATTCCTGTTTGAGCAGCCGCGCTCGGTGGCCGAACCCACCGACGCAGAGTTCCCCTTCGTGCTCCTCACCGGGCGCGGCACGTCGGCCCAGTGGCACACCAACACGCGCACGGGCAAGTCCGCCATTCTCCGGAAGCTTTATCCGGCTGAGTGCTACGTGGAAATTCATCCTGCGGACGCCCTCCGCCTCGGCATCGCCCCGCATACCCAGATCACCGTGTCGTCCCGCCGCGCGAACCTGACGGCGACCGCCTTCGTGACCCCTACCGTCCGCCCGGGCCAGCTCTTCATCCCCATGCACTACGACGCGGTGAACCGGCTCACCTGCGCCAGCTTCGACCCCCATTCCCGCCAACCCAGCTACAAACACTGCGCGGTGAACGTGCTACCCGCCGTAACCGGTGGCGCCAGCCCGTTGGGAAAGCGGCTTTTCTAACCCACGGCTCCGAGTCTAGTCTGCCGGCATCTTGAATTCACTGGGGCAGCTCCTGCAGAACAACCGCGCTTGGGCCGACCTCATGGTCCGGCAGGACCCGGAATTCTTTACCCGACTCTTCGGCCAGCAGAATCCGGAATATCTCTGGATCGGTTGTTCCGACAGCCGGGTGCCGGCCAACCAAATCGTCGGCCTGCTGCCGGGCGAGGTCTTTGTGCATCGCAACGTGGCGAACCTCGTGGTGCATACCGACCTGAACTGCTTGGCCGTCATCCAATATGCCGTCGAGGTGCTGCGGGTGCGCCACGTCATCGTGTGTGGGCATTACGGTTGCGGCGGGGTGCGGGCCACCTTGAACCGCGACCGGGTGGGGCTCGTGGACAACTGGTTGCGACACGTGGAGGACGTCCGTCAGAAGCACCTCCGGCAAATCGGCACCGAGGCGCCGTTCGATCAGCGCTGCGACCGGCTGTGCGAACTCAACGTCATCGAACAAGTGCTCAACGTCTGCCAAACCACCGTGGTCCGCGATGCCTGGGAGCGCGGCCAGACCTTGAACGTGCACGGCTGGATCTACGCCTTGAAGGACGGCTTGCTGCGCGACCTGCACCTGAATCTCGACACCAGCGACGGAGTCGTCCCGGCCTACGAATATGCCTTGGCGCAACTGCCTTCGCTCCAACCGTAACGCCACCGACTCGACTTCAACGGGCGGCAGCGTAGTTTGCCCGCGCACATGGATACGCTCACGCTCACGCTTGGTCATTCGCCCGATCCGGACGATGCCTTCATGTTCTACGGCCTCGCCAAGGATCTCATTCCGACGCCCGGACTCCGCTTTGAGCATATTCTCCAAGACATCCAAACCCTGAACGAACGGGCTACCCGGGGCGAACTCGACATTTCCGCCATCAGCATCCACGCCTACGCCTACGTGAGCGACACCTACGCGCTGCTGCCCAGCGGGGCGAGCATGGGCGACGGTTACGGGCCGATGTTGGTGGCCAAACGGGCGTTCACTCGCGACGAAGTTGCCCGCCAACGGATCGCCGTGCCCGGCACAATGACGAGCGCGTTTCTCGCCCTCCAACTCTGGCTGGGGAAACCGGCCAGCGAACTCAACTTCATCGTCGTGCCGTTTGACCAAATCTTCGCCGCCGTAAAACGCGGGGACGCCGACGTGGGCTTGATCATCCACGAGGGCCAGCTCACCTACGCCAACGAAGGCCTCGTGCTGTGCGAAGACCTGGGCGTGTGGTGGGGCCGCGAAAATGACGGTCTGCCGCTGCCGCTCGGGGGCAATGTCATCCACAAACGCCACTCGCCGGAACAGCGCAAACGCGTGAGCGACATCCTGACCGCCAGCATCCAGTTCAGCCTCGACCACCGCCCCGAGGCGGTGGCCCATTCGCTGCAATGGGCGCGCGACATGGGGCAGGATTTGGCCGACCGATTCGTCGGCATGTATGTGAACCACTGGACGCTCGATTACGGCGAACGCGGCCGTGAAAGCATCCGGCGCTTCCTCGCCCGGGGTCAGGCGCAGGGCCTCATTCCCCAAGCGCCACCCTTGGAATTCGTGGTGTAATCGGACAGCCGCCCGACTCAAACCAGCTTGGGCCGGATCACTTCGGCCGAGCAATGCACACGAGCCGCCACGGCGCTCGCCACACTGCCCAAGTCGCGGTGTTGACCGTGGTGCAGGCCATGGGCACCGAGCACGACCAAGTCCGCTTTCCAAGCCTCGGCGTGGCGCACCAATTCCTGCTTGGGTTCGCCCTCGCAGAGATCCGTCTCCACGGGGAGTTTGGCCTCGTAAAAGACGCGGGCAAAATGCTCGACCATATGGCACACCCATTCCCGCGGGGTGCCTTCATGACTGCGCGCCCATTCGCTCGGAAAGATCCCCGGCCAAGCGATGATGCTCTCCAACCGCGGATCCAGCACCGCAATCAGGCGAAAGACCGTGCCCGCCGGCCACGCCCGGCCGGCGATCTCCCGCACCGCCACGATGCTGTCGGCCGAACCATCCACCGCCACCAACACCCGAAACGGTGCGTCCGGTCGGGCCGCCCGCGGGCGACCCACGTGAACCGAACACGGGCTGGAGGTGAGCACGCGTTGCGAAACCGAACCCAAGAGCACTCGCCCCAGCGCGCCTCGGCCGTGCGAACCCACGATCACGAGGTCCGCCTGCACGTCCCCGGCAATCCGGACCACCGCCCACCCGGGTGATTCCGCCTCGGCGCGGGCTTCCACCCGCCAGCCCGGTCGCAGTTGGCGCACCTTGATCGCGCCGGCGTCGGCGATGGCTTGGGCCGCGTCCAGTTGGTCGCGGGTCTTGATTCGAAGCGCCGCCAGCCCGGGGGACAGGGAAAGATCCATGGCCTCGGCCGTTGTGCCCGGGGTCGGCATCCAGATGTCCGCGACGGACAGGACGGTGGCGTCAACTTCAGTCGGCAGGCCCAGAAACGGCAGTTCCGCCAGCGCGTGGTCCGAACAGACTGAGCCATCGTAGGCAAGGAGCACTCTCATACCCTTTGAAAATCGCTTCCCGGTCCACCGCTCGGCGAGAAGGTTTTTGGCGGAAGCTCAACCAAGATTGCGCCCATCGAGCACCACCCCGATCCGGCGCTGACGCGAACTTCAATTCTCCCGGCGGCGGGGTTCGATGCGGACAGCAAAACGCCGCCGGGATTAACCCGGCGGCGGGTAGTTTGAAGCCGATGCCCACCGGGGTCAGCGCGCCGCGCTGATCTCCGCCCCGAGCTGGTGGATGGTGCCGATGACTTCGGAGCGCAGTTCCGTGCCGCTCGCCGCGTTGACTGCGTATTTGACGCTGAACTGGTCGGCCACGCTCAGGCCTTCGACTTCGAGGAACAGCGTCTTCCGGTCGGCCGACAGGCGGGCGGACTTCACCTCCAACTTGTCATGGCCCTGTTTACCGGGCGTCTTCACGGAAAACTCGGGGGAACCGTAGGCCCCGGAGTATTTATAGTTCCACAATTCGACCGCATAGCTCTGCGGATCCTGAGCCGTTTTGGCGTCGAGTTCGGTGCTGAAGGTCAGCCGGACGCCATTCTTCGCGACGTGGGTTTTCACCGGCATGGCCACCGGCTTGCCGGTGTAACGCACGCGGTAGAAACCGCCGTCACGCGAGGCGGCATTCTGCCAGCCCTTGAGCCCGGCGAGGTAGAGTTGGCCGTCCTTTTCGCTGAACCGGCCGCGCATGATGCCGCTGGCGAACTTGAGTCCGAAGGGCACCAAGCTGGCCTGGGTTGTGTCGCCAATCCGATCCATCATCACGCCGTAGAGCAGGCACTTGCCGTAGCTCATAAAGAGCGGCGCACCCTGCCACGGGCCCCATTTGTCGCTCGTGACATAGACTTGGCCGCCACTGGAATTGTCCCACCGCATCGGGAGCCACGCGATCGGCTCATCGTAGCTCGTCGGGATCGGCATCGCACTGTCCCAACCCTTCAGTTGGTTCGCCTTGCGGAACTCGGGATCGCTGGGATTGCCGACGATTTCCGTGCCGTTGGTGTAGCGCAGCTTAAGCGACTTTTGCGCGGCGGGAACCATGCCCATGAAGGAACCCGGCTTCACCAGGTTCAACTTCGACGACGGCATCCAGTGGCCCTGATTGTCGCCCACCAACACTGTGTCGTCGGGGCCGACCGTCATGCCGTTGGGCGCTCGCAGGCCGGAGGCGAAGACCTCCATTTTTTTACCGTCGGGCGAGACCTTCAAAATCGTGCCCTGATGCGGCGACGAAACGCTCGGCTCCCACGGGGCGCCCTTGGCGTAGTAGAAATTGCCCTTCGAGTCGGTGTGCAGATCGAGGACGAATTCGTGGTAGTTGGGCGTGACGACGGTGTCGTTGTTAAAGTTCTCGTAGAGGTCGGCTTCCCCGTCGCCGTTCAGATCCTTGAGCCGCGTGATCTGGTCGCGACCCGCCACGTAGATGTCCCCCTTCACGACCTTGAGCCCGAGCGGTTGAAACAACCCGGTCGCAAACCGTTTCCAAGTCAACTTCGCCAGCGTGCTATCAATCCCGGACACAACCCAGACGTCGCCATGAAAGGAGCAAACCGCCGCCCGGCCATCGGGCAGAAAATCAAAGCCCCCAAGGAAGGTGCTGACGTGATAGGGATTCGGAAACGGCTCGGTGATCGTATCCACTTGGTAGGGGCCGTCTTCGGTGCCCAACTTACCGACCGTGGTGATCGTCTCGGGCCAATTGATGCCGCCCCCCTCGGTCAGCGGGCGCAGGTCGAGGGGCTTCTTTTGGCTCAAGGCAAAGAAGCCGCCGGGATTCGCCTCGGTCGAGAACAGCAGGCGCACGGAATCATTCTTAGCCAGCTTCGTGAGCTTGAGCACGAGGTGGCCTTCCGGCGTGGATTCCAGCCGCGAACCCTTCGGCAAACCACTGCCCCCGAGAGTCAGGCTGCGACCGTCTTTGAACGCCACAGTGACCGGCTCGGCGTTGCCCTGAAAGTCGGTGGCGACGCCTTCCACCCCGTCGGCCAACAGCACGGTGAGGTTCTTGGCGGACTTCAGAAACTGGAGCGTGCGCGCAAAGATCGGTTGGCCGCTGGCGTTGACGAACGCGGGCAATTCCAGCACCGGAGTCTCTCCCACCGTGTAGCTCAGCACCACGCGGTCATCGTGGACGTAGAGTCCCTGGTAATGAGCCCAAGCCTTGGGCAACGGGCCTTGGGCACCCGGACGGGAATCGGCCAGCGAACCCGCCGCGTCAGCCCAACCGGGTCCCAGCTTTGAGTCCAGGACGATGTTGGTGCCCTTCACGCTGGGTGGGGGCGGCCACTCGATTTTGGTCTGCGTGTTGCCGAATTCGAGAAACTCACCCGTCCAAGCCACCGCTAGCCGCAGGGTGTCGAGGTCGTAGACGACGTAGCTGCGTTGGTCTTTGCCGACCGTAACGGCCAAACCCTTCATCGCGGCGGCCTCGGATTTCGAGCGCATGATGGTGCCGGACCAGAACGGGCCGCGCACGGGCTGGACCGCCTCGGCGGCCGTCAAGGAGCCGGCGGTGAGCAGAGTCACGGCGGCCGGCAGGAGCGCGCGCAACAGGGAACGGACGGGAACAGTCATAATTTCAGTGGGATGTCGGAAAAACGTTTCGGAGAGGGCAGCGGGTGACCAGCGGAGCAGACCTTCGGGGACTTACTTCAGCTCCCGGAGGCGCAGGTTGCGGAACCAGACTTCGTCGCTGTGATCCTGGAGCAGAATCGGGGTGGCAAACTTGGTGCCCCATTGGGCTTCATCCTTGAACTTGCTGGCCGCCTTCGCGGCCGCCAGCTCGGGGGAGCCCAGTTCGTAGCTCAGCACTTTGTCGCCGTTGAGCCAGTGTTCGACGTGGTTGCCGCGGACGACGATGCGCGTGCGGTTGATCTCTCCGGCCGGTTTCACTTGGGGCTTCTTGGCCGGCAGCGCGTCGTAAAGCCCACCGGTCTGGCGTTTGGGGCCGACCTTGGCGTCGGGATGCGCCGCGTCATCGATGAGTTGGTATTCGTGGCCAATGGGTGCCTTGCGGGCTTCATCCACGAAATACTTCACGCCGCTGTTGCCGCCCGGGGCGATCTTCCACTGAAAGCGCAGTTCGAAGTCGGTGAACTTGCGTTCGCTCACGAGGTCTCCGCCCCCGGCTTTGGCGGTGTGCTTGAGCCAGCCGTCTTCCACGGACCAACCTCGGTCGGGGAAGGCTTCCTTGCCGAAGCCGCGCCAACCGGCGGTGGTCTTGCCGTCGAAAAGGGTGATCCAAGCGGCGGATTTCTTGGCCGGCTTGTCCGCGCCCTGGTCAGCGGCGAACAGGGGGCAGGCGCACAGCACAAGCAGGGAACCGAGGCGGGCGAGGGTGTTCATGTCAGGGGAGATTTAATCGCGGTGGGAAAAATGGGCGACCGACACGGGCTGGGGCGGTGTTCATCAGCGAGGACCGCGCTTCACTTGGGGTCGAGGCGGCGGATGCGGATCTGGCGATACCAGACTTCGTCGCCGTGGTCTTGGAGGCAGATGCGGCCGGACGCTTCCCGGGTGAAGCGCGGCATGTCCTTGAACTTGGATCCGGCGACCAGTTTGGCAAACTCGGGCGTGGCAAGGTCAGTTTCGACCACCCGCTTGCCATTGAGCCAGTGTTCGAGGTGTGAACCACGCAGGACGATCCGGCCAGAGTTCCATTTACCGACGGGCTTAGTGGCCTTGTCAGCGTTGCCGGCGATCAGCGCGTAGAGGGCGGCGGCGCTGGTCTTGGGATTTTTGCCATCGCCGTGCTTGGCGTCGTCGAGCACCTGATATTCGGGCCCGGTTTGCCACGGGGCGTCATAGGCTTCGCTCACGCGATACATCACGCCGCTGTTGGCGCCCACGCTGACCTTCCACTGAAACTCCAATTCGAAATCGGCATACTCGGCGCGGGTGACGAGGTCGCCGCCGCCGCTGCCCTTGGCGAAGTGCAGGATGCCGCGGTTCACCGACCAACCCCGCTGGGGGAAATCCGCCTGCTTGAAACCACGCCACTTCAGGGCGGAATTTTTCTCCAAGAGCTTTTCCCAAGCGCCGTCGGCGGCGTGGAGGGGCAGCAGGACGGCCGACGCGAGGGCCAAAGTGGCAAAGAGGTTTCGCAATTTCATGGCGGGAACGGACGCAATGAACGGGAACCGGATTCGAAACGTCAAGCCGCCGCGCCGCCGGGGCCGGGCCTCATTCTTGGGGATAGACGACCACCCGATCATGCACGACCAGCACGAGGTCATTCTTCCCGTCGCCCGTCACGTCCGCCACGACAGCCTCGCGGGGTTCGCTCGCCTCATTGCGCCGTTGGCGAAAGGTCCGTTCCTCAAACACCGGCCAGCGATTGCCCGGCACCAGTTGATGCGGGGGCTCAAAGGTCACAATGTCCACGTAGGCGCGGACTGTTTCGAGGAAAACCAGATCCTTGCGCCCGTCGCCGTCCAGATCGCCGCTGGTCACGTCCCGGAGAAAACCGTCCTTGATCGGGGTTTCGTAGCCGTCGAGTTCGGTGAACTCCCATTGTTCGCCGGAAAAGCGTTTCCAAGCGACCGCATTGCCGCCGAGAAAGGCCACCGTGTTGGCCAGCTTCGAGCCTAGGCCCACCGGCGCGAGGGCCGTGAAATCCGTCACGGGCAATTCCACGGTCTTCGCCACCTGCCACACCCCGTTGGGGTCCCGCTCACTCACGGTCAACGCCTTGCGCTCGGCATCCAGCAGGAACAGCAACGGGCTCTTGCTGCCGGCCTGCGGGAGGGTGGCCGCCGCCACGATGCGCGAACTGCTGGAGGCGCCGTTGATTTGCTCGCGCACGGTGAAGCTCCAGGACGGCTTTTCGCCCTGGTCCGAGGCCAGCACGACGGCACGCAGGAAGTTTTTCTGCGCCAACAACAGCTCGGTCTTGCCGTCGCCGTCCACATCGGCCAAGGCGAGCCACGGCTGATCGGTCGTGCCGCCGGGTGGATTGATGTCAGCTTCGTCGAACAGGGCTCCGTCCTTGGTCGGTTCCTGCCGCTGCACCAACACTTTGATCTTCTCGTAGGGCGTCAGCACGACCACGTCGGCGAGGCCGTCCTGATTGGCATCATGCACGGTCACCGAGGTGGGGTTGCCCTTGAACGCCTCCGCCAACTTCTGGGTGATCGCCTTGCCGCCGGCGCTCCGGATCACGAGTTCGCGCACGGTCTTGGGCTCTTCCTTGCCGTCCTTACCCAGTTGCTTGTCTTCGCGCTCGATCAGCGCCACCAGCGACGGGGCCCCCGCCTTGAGCACGCCCACGGTCATCGCCAGCGGCCGCGCATTGAGTGGCACTAGTTGCGGAAAGGGCAGCCGCCCGTTGGCGTCGAGCGACGTCACGCCGACCTGCTTTTCGTCGCTGCTCAGCAAAAACACCTCGGTCTGGCCATCGCCATTCCAATCCGCCGCGGCCAAGTCGGTAACTCCGGTGAAGGTCGGAAACGTCTTCGGCGCCTCCAAGGATCCGTCCGCCTGCTGGCGGTGGACGAACAACTGGCCGCCGTCCGGATCCGCCACGAGTAGATCCTGCAACCCATCGCCATCCAGATCGGTCCAAAGCAAACCGCGCCGGGGTTTGTCCGTGCGTTGCAGCGGCAGGATCGAGAACTGGCCGTTCTTCAGGTCGCCGACGAGCGTTTCGGCCGGTTTTTTGACAAATGTCGACAACGCGGCGCGCCCCGATTTGGCGGCAATCGTCATCACCTCGGTCTTGTGGTCGCCGTCGAGGTCGTCCGCCCAGTAGCTACGGATCGGCGCCAGCGTCAGGTGCGTTTCAGGACCCATTCGGCCGGCGGAATTTTGGAGCCGAAAGCGAAAAGGGTTCGCGTTGTCCCAGTTTACCAGGAGCAAGTCGTCCCGTTTGTCGCCGTCCAGGTCGAGGATCTGCACCGCCTTGGCGCTGCCGGCGTAGGGCAGCTTGTCGGGATCGCTCAACGTGCCGTCCGCCCGCTGCGTGATCAGGTAAAGATGCTTCTCCGCGAGCAACAGCAGGTCCGTGCGCCCGTCAGCATTGATGTCGCCCGAAGTCAGCGCGTTGTAATCCGGCAACCCATCGTCGAGGGCGAAACGTTTGGGCTGCGACCAACCGTTCGTGCCCTGGTTGAATTGCAGGACCAATTCCTTGGGATCGCCGTAGTAGGCCAAATCTGGGCGCGAATCGCCGTTGAAGTCCGCAATGGTCAGCGACGTGATGCGTTTCTCCGACGAAATGGAGTCAATCCGGAACCGGGCGTCGGCGGGCAGTTCGTTGATGTCGCGGCGACCCACCTTTTCAGGCGTGGTCGGCGCGTTCGTCTTTCCGGTGCGGTTGTAGAGCAGGTTGATCTTCGAGCGACCATTGTTGACCACCACCACATCCTTCAAACCATCACCGTCCAAGTCGGTCACGTGGAGGAAACCCACGCCGAAATCGATCGGAAAAACCTCGGGCCCGGTGAAGCCAAAACGGTTGGTGGCAGACCCGGCGGACAGCGTCAGCGCGGCCACAGACGCAGCCAAGGGCAACAAGACACGGCGCAACATTCGGCGACAGTGCTGGAAGTTTGGCGGAGAGCAAGACGGGGAAGGCGGAGCCGGGCGCCGCTAGGCCGGGCTAAACGATCCGGGCGGCCGCCATTCCCGAGGCGAGGTGGCGCGCCCGTTTCAATCCCGGCGACAGAAATGAAAAACGGCCCCGAGGTCGCGGGACCGTCGCCACCCAAGCCGGACAACCCCGGCTCAGAACGGGAGGCGGGCACTTCAGCGATTCGGCTGCGGCGTGTAGCGGAGATACGGCTTCACCGTGCGCATGCCCTTCGGGAAGAGCGTGGCCGCCTCGGCGTCCTTTACCGCGGGCGTGATAATGCAGTCGTCGCCGTCTTTCCAGTCAGCCGGGGTGGCGACCCGGAACTTCGCCGTGAGTTGGAGCGAGTCGAGCACGCGCAGGAGTTCCACAAAATTGCGGCCGGTCGAGGCCGGATAGGTGATGCTAAGTTTGATCTTCTTGTCCGGGCCGATGATGAACACCGAGCGGACGGTGAACTTGTCGTCGGCGTTCGGGTGGATCATGTCGTAGAGCGACGCCACGGTGCGGTCGGGGTCGGCAATGATGGGGAAATTGACCGTGCAGCCCTGGGTCTCGTTGATGTCCTGGCACCAGCCATGATGCGCCTCCAACGGGTCCACGCTGATAGCGGCGACCTTCACGTTGCGCTGCGTGAACTCGCCCTTGAGCTTCGCGAGCGTGCCGAGTTCGGTGGTGCAGACCGGCGTGTAGTCCGCCGGATGGGAAAAAAGCACGCCCCACGAATCACCCAGCCATTGGTGAAATGTGATCGGGCCTTCGGTAGTAGGCGCGGTGAAATCAGGGGCGAGGTCGCCAAGTCGGAGTGCCATGTGGCGAAGAGCCTAGAAAACAGTCGGCCGGTGTAAATCCGGGAATGCAACCGCCCGCCCCCGCGGCTCCCCTCTTCGCCACTCGCCCGACCAATTCTCCTCGCGACGCGGGCGGCGGTCCGGAATGGTGGCCGTTCAGCGTGACCGGTTCGTTTTTCAAAACTGTGGCTTGGAAGGTCAGCGCGACCGTTTCGGGCGCTTTGGCCGGCATGTTGATGCTGCGGTTGCTGCAAGCCTACCTCCTGCCCGCCCGCTACGGCGTGGTGGTCGTGGCCCTGCAAGCCATGCTGTATCTGCCGCTGCTCGATTTCGGCTTCCGCACCACGCTGAACCGCCGGTTGCTGGTCGAATCCGACCCCGCACGCCGCCGCCGGTGGTTACATTTCGGGCAGGCACTTTACCTCCGTTTGGGCGGCTTGGTCTTGGTGGCCGCCGGTGCCGGCATGGTGCTTTACGCTCAAACCGCCACCGCCCGCCAAGCCGGCGAACCGCTGCTTTTTTTCGTCACCCTCGGCGCCGCCGGAGCGTTTTCCGTGCTGGCCTCGGCCCAAGTCAACCTGCTCGTCGGCCTCGGCGACCAGCGCCGGGTATTCCTGCTCAACACGGTCGGCTCTTGGGCCAACCTGCTCGGCCTAGGGGTAGGTTTGCGGCTCGGTTGGGATCTGTGGGCATTCCCGCTGGCGACTGCCGTCATGGCCTTGGTGCAACTGGTGCCCGCGTGGGTTTGGTGCCGCCTGCGCGAACCGGACTTGGATTGGCGGGGGCGTCTGGCCGCCGGGGAGTTCCGCGCCACCTTCGCGGAATTGAAGGTCGAGTCGCTGGCCTGTCTGCGCAGCCAGTTTGCCATTCTCTTCCTGTTCACCATCGACGTGATTCTCGTGGGCCTCCTGACGCAGGAGGCCGCGGTGGCGGCGGTTTATGCCACCGCCGCCCGGGTGTTTGGCCTCGCCCGCGGAGCGTTGCAGGCCGGCAGTGAAGCGCTCTGGCCCATCGTCGCCCGGGAAAGCGCCGGCGGCACCCACACCGGCAACGGGGACTGGCTGCTGCGCGTCAACGCCTGGCTTTACGGCGGTGCCATGGGCGCCATGGCGGTGACGCTTACCCCCTTCATCGCCTGGTTCATGAAGCCTGACTGGGCGCCCGATCCTTGGCTGGTGGCCCTGCTGGCGGGGCGTTTTCTCATCACCGGACTGTCGTCGCCCGCCGCGTATTTCCTGCTGGGACTCGGCGATTTTCGCGCCTTGGCCCGTTACTGCGAGCGCGAACTCGTCGCCGGAGTCCTCCTGGCCGTGCCCTTGGGCGGTTCCTTCGGCGCGCGCGGGGTGGCGGGTGCCTTCCTGCTCGCCACGGTGGGGGGCACGTTGACGCCGATTTTTTGGCAATGGGCTCGCCTCCGCGGCCTGCCGGCCGGTCGGCTTTTTGGCTCCCTCTGGGCGCGGGCCTTGGTCGCCGTCGCCCTCAGTGTCAGCCTGAGTCTGGCAGCGCTGGGGTTCGGTGCGACCGGGGCCTGGACGGTGGCAGTCGGGGCCGCGGGTCTGGTCGTCGCCGCCGCCGCCGGCGCGCTCTGGGCTTGGCTCCGCGGGCGCAAGGCAGGCTTGTCCGGACGCTCGCTGGCCGACATGCTGCGCGCCTTCTAATCGCATCGCATGGGCACCCTGGCACAATTCATCAACGGCCTTCTCCAGCCCGTCGGCATCGAACTCGTCCGGCTACCCCGGCGGCAGGTGCTGCCCGCGGAACTGCCCGACGCCTCGCTGTATACCGGCCCGGAAAACTATCACCGGCTCTTCCGCCCGTGGCTCGGGGGCGAATTTGACCGCTGGTTCACGCCCGCCGTGAGCGACAACACCCTGTTGTCCCGCCAAAAGCTCTATTTTCTCCTCCGCATGGTCGAACAGACCCTCGGCGTGCCCGGCGACCTGTTCGAAGCCGGTGCCGGCAGCGGGGGCAGCGGCCGACTGATGCTCGAGGTGCTCCGCGCCCACGGCTCGCCCAAGGCGCTCTGGCTACTCGACACCTTCGAAGGTTACCAAAAGATCGATCCCGCGAAGGATGGTGTTCACGTTAAGGTTAACGATTGCAAATGCCGGAGCTTTGAAGAGGTCGGTCGGTTGGTGCAAAACGACACCAATGCCGTGCACCTCGTGCAGGGCCTGATTCCCGGCACGCTTGCGCAGGTGACGACGCGAGAAATCGCCTTTGCCCACATCGACGTAAACCTCCACGAACCGACCAAGGCCGCCCTCGAATTCGCCCTCGAACGCCTCAGCCGCGGCGGCGTAGTTGTGTTCGACGACTACAACTGGCCCGCCACCTTCGGCGCCCGCCAAGCCATTGACGAGGTTTGCGCCCGCCACCGCCTGCCGGTCATCTGCCTGCCGGAATCCACCCAGGCCTTTGTCGTGAAGCCCTGACCCGCGCCCACACCATGCCTCTTTCGCAGGAACAACTCGGCCAATTGCTCGGCAGCGACGGCTACGTGCGCGAACGACTCGATCCGGGCCTGCGGGACTTCAATTATTTAGCCTTCGCCGACCTGCTGGAGGTGGTCCGCCCGTTCGCTTCGGCGGCTCCGGCCGGGGGGTCCGTGTTCGACTACGGCTGCGGCGGCGCCCCCTACGAACCTCTTTTTGCCCATTGTGGCCGCTACGTCCGCGCCGACATCGTGCCCGGGCCGCGCGTGCAGGTGGCGGTGCGGCCCGACGGCTTGACCGATGAACCCGAGGCCAGTCACGACGCCGTGCTGTCGTCGCAGGTGCTGGAACACGTGCCCGACCCGCTTGCCTACCTGCGGGAATGCCGGCGCCTCCTAAAGCCCGGCGGGGAAGTGCTGGTGACGACTCACGGCCTGTTTGAGGAACACGGCTGCCCCTACGACTTCCAGCGCTGGACGATCATCGGCTTGGAACGTGATTTCCGCGCCGCCGGCCTCGAAGTGATCGCCAGCCACAAGCTCACCACGCAAATCCGTGGCGCCATCCAGCTCAACCACTACTTCATCGAAACACTGCGCCAACCCGGCGGCGGACTCGGCTGGGCGCTCCTCGATCTACTGCGGCGGCTGCACCGTAATCTGACCCGTCCGCTGGCCAACTGGGTGGGCGCCCGCTTGGCGAACCAAGGCGTGGTGCCGGGCAACGATCCAGCCCCGGTTTACGTAGGCATCGCAGTGCGGGCCCGGCGACCCGGTTTTTAAAACAAATCCCGCCGCAACCGGCTCTGGACCGGCAGCCGGCGCAACACCGCAAAGGGCAACCGCCAGTTCCAGCGGAGCTGCCCGGCGGCGGCGCCAGTTTGCGAAATCCGCGGCCGGTTCCAGAGGGCTTCCAAGTGTTGGTTCAGCGTCCGGTCAAACGCGTCGCCGGCGTGCGCGGCCCCCAAGGCTTGGGCGCGACGGCGCAATTTCAAGATCGTGGCCGGCGTTTGGGCCGCGAACCAACGGATTGCCCGGCAGGCATCGTCCAACTCGCCGGCGCGGTAGAGGAGTTCGGGCGCGACCTGCTCGACGTAGTCATCGCCCCCGCTGCCGATCCGCGGGAATACAGCCAAGCCGCCGCGGGCAAAGGTCTCCAGCAGGCTGATGGGCAAACCCTCGTAATCACTTGTAAAAACCATCAAGTCCCACCGCTCCAAGGCCCGCCAATAGGCGAGTCCGGAGAGCCGGCCGTGGAAGACCGTGTTCGTAGGCAGTCCGGCGGCCAACGCGGGGCGGTAAGGGCCATCACCAAGGATTTCCCACCGGGCTTCGACGCCCGCCGCCGTCACCCGCTGCGCCAGTCCCGGCAGTCGGTCGAGGCGTTTTTGCTCCCGAATTACCCGACCGCAGAAGCCCAAGACCAACGGGCGGCCGGGCGGCGTCGGGGTGAGCACAAAGGTGTCGGCGGGGGGATCAATCGGATACGGCAGCCAGCCGAGGCGCTCCGGCGGCAGTTCCAACTGGGTGGCCGCAAGGCGCAGCAGGGGCTGACTGACCGCGAGCAAGCCGTCGAGCCGGCCGCGTTGCTGGGCCAGCCAGTGATCCAGGCCGGGCCAGTCGGAGTGCAACACGACCAACCGGCGCTCGGCGTCATCGGCCCCGGCGAGGAACGGCAGGCCCCAGCCATTATGATACACCCAGAGGCCGCCCCGGGGGGTGCGGCGCACTGCGGCGAGCAGGCGGTCCCGAGCCCCGGCCGGGGTGTCCAGCCGCGTCAGGCCGAGCCCAGAAACCGTGTCGGGCGTGAAGGCACCGGCTTCGAACAGGCTGAGGGTGCGGCGTTCGGGCGCGAGGCTGGCATCCCGGCGCGCCAGCCGACGCAGGACCGACTCCACGCCGCCGAGCAGCCTGAAATGGGTAAACACATGAGTCACCGGCGTCCGCAACATCGGGTCGAGAGGGAGGATTTCCCGGATGAAGCCGTCGAGAAAATTCGCTTCTCCCCCGCGCTCTAGGGACACCCGAACCGCGGAGCCGTGCGGGAAACTGACTTGTGAATTGCCTCACCGCCCGCCAGAGGCTTAGCTGCTTGGACTGTGACTACGGTCGATGTGCAAATGCACCTGCAGAAGCTCCTGTTGCTGGGCTCTTTCTTTCTGGGTGCCATCTTTGTGGGGCTGCTGCTGGCGGGTGCGCCCGTGCTGCTAATTTTGGCGCTGGGTGGGTTCGCTTGGCTGATCCTGTTACCCTACCACGCGCAGATTGCGACCACCGTCGCGATGGTGACCTTTGCGTCTGGCTTCATTGTGCCCGGCCTGCCAGGCCGCCCACTCGCGTGGGAAGCAGCCGCGTTGCTGGGCTGGACCGGGGTGGCGATAACCATCGCGTTGCGCCGGTATTCGGCGGACGCCGGGATGTTGTTCCGCCGTCACTGGCTGCTGTTTTTCGGAGCGTTGGGCTACTGCGTCGTCCTGCTGATGCTGATGTATTTCCGCGGGGTCGGCATCCGGGTATTCGGCGGAGCCCAGATGGGTGGCCGCATCTACCTTCAGCAATTGGCCTGCGCGATTTTCCCGCTGCTCTTCATCCTGATGCCGATGGACGAAAAGCGCATGCTGAAGCTTTACACGATCCAGTGCCTGCTTTCGTTGTCGTTCATTCCGGCAGACTTCGCCTTCGCCTACGGCGGCAAGCTCCTGGAACCGCTGCTCTACATCTTGGAACTTCCGACCGACGGGTTAAATTTCGAGGCGCAGGCGCAGCACTTCGGCATCCGCCGGTTCCAATCCTTCTTTTTCTGCTCACTGGCGCTGTTCTGCCTCCTGACTACCCGGCAGCGGTATGCGGATTTCTTCACCATTCGGGGCCTCTGGATGTGGCCCTGCGCGGCGGCCCTGCTGGGGCTGGGGCTATTGGGCGGCCACCGCCATCTGTTGCTGCTGCTCTTCTTCGTGATCGTCATTTCGGCCTGGGCCCAACGTTTCTTCACCCCGGTGCGGGTGATCGGCATAGTGGTGCTGGCGGGCACGCTCTACCTCGGGGCGGCGGCAAATATCCGCGATTTGCCCCTGTCCGTGCAGCGCGCCCTGTCGGTGGTGCCCGGCCTAGAGGTGGACCGGCAAGCGGCCGAAGACGGCCAAGCGACGCTCGAAGGCCGAAAAGCACTGCGCCGCGCCGGGTTGGAGACCTCCAAGGACTACCGCTGGCTGGGCCGGGGGTTCGGCAAGCCGATTGATGCCCGTTCCCCGTTCGAGTTGGACATGACCCAGATGCACATCGACCTCGGCATCTTTTACAACGGCACCGTGGGCCTCTTGGTCAACACGGGCATCCCGGGCACAGTGACTATGTTCAGCTTCCTCGGAGCGGGCACTTGGCTGGCGTTCCGCAACCTGCGCCATGTCCGCCGCCACGGCGCCGACGATCCGTTCTCGCGCATGGCCTGCGTGCTCTCGTCACTGTGGATCGGTCAGTTCTTTTCCTTCATCTTCCTGCATGGCGACGCAGAATTCGCCATGCGCACCTTCGGTCTCGAAGCTGGGATGTTGCTCCTGTGTGACTACAACCTAAGCCGCCGGAAAGCCGCTTGGGCCGTCGCCGAGCAGGCTCAAGCCCGCGAAGCGGCCGCCAAAGCTCCCGCCGCCCTGCCGGTCCCGACCGTCGCGATTGCCCATCCAGGGATCTGAGACCGCAAAGTGGTCCCCGCAGTAAAGCCATGGCGCCGGCGGTGAATCCGCTGGCGCCATGTTTTTAACTACGGTGCAGTCCGGCCCGCTGGCGGCGGGCGACGCGAGGCGGGGCCTTCCTCGATCTCAGCGACCGGTTTCGCAAGCCAACCGACTTGGCGTCCACTCCCGATGGCGAGCCTCCCTCGCTCGCGGAGAAGCCGCTTGTCACGGCGTCCATCGCCGGCTCAACTCTACCTAATCTCCCATGAGTTTTTCTCCACACACCCGGACCCCGCGCCTTGCCCGCCTCCCGTCGGCCTTCACGCTGATCGAGTTGTTGGTGGTGATCGCCATCATCGCGATTTTGGCTGGAATGCTGTTGCCCGCCCTGGGCAAGGCGAAGACCAAGGCTCAGGGAGTGCAATGCCTGAACCACACCAAACAGCTCCAACTCGCCTGGCAAATGTATGCCGACGACAACCAGCAGCGTTTGGTGCTGAACGGCACCGGTGACCAAAAGGGCTGGGTCGCCGGCTGGATCATGGGCAACACGACCGACGCGACGAACGTCAACCTGCTGAAACCACCCAACGGCTTGCTGTGGCCCTATAACCAGTCGGCCACGATCTACCGCTGCCCAGCCGACCGCAGCATGGTTACGTTGGGCGGCAAAAAGCAGCAGCGCACTCGCAGTGTTTCCATGAACGGCTTCATGAACGGTCAGAGTTGGCACACTGATCTCATGGCCAAAACGTGGCGCACCTTTCGGAAGCTCACGGACATTGCTTCCGCCAGCCAGATGTTCGTGTTCATCGACGAACGCGAGGAGAGCGTGGATGACGGCTACATCTTGGTGTCGATGGAACCCAACCAATTGTGGGGCAACCTGCCGGCCGTTTACCACAACGGCGCCGGCGGGCTGAGTTTTGCCGACGGGCATTCCGAAATTCACCGCTGGGTGGACCCAAACACTTTGAAGAAGGGTATCACCGGGGAACGCAAAGCACCCCGCGACGTGCCGTGGATCCAAGAACGGGCTTCGGAAGCCATGAAGTAACGGGTCCTCCCGAGCCAACGAGGAGTAGGGCGGCTGGCTGCAGCGGGTGCCGACACCCCACAGTCTTCGGTTACCGCTCCCCTTCACGCTGAACTTTGCCTCGGGGAGAGCGAAAAGCGCACTCACCACGGTCTGCAACGCTGAGCGATCAAGATTCCTAGCGGGTAGCCATTCGATCGGAGCGCGCTGGCTAAACCGATTTCTCCTTCCGCAGTTCCCGTTGCCGCAGCCACATCACGATCACCGGGGTCACGATCAGGATGTGCAGCAGGGAACTGATCGTGCCGCCGATGACGGGCGCGGCGAGGGGTTTCATCACTTCCGCGCCGGTTCGGGTGCTCCACATGATGGGCAGCAGGCTGGCAATGGTGGTGCCCACCGTCATGAATTTGGGCCGCAGTCGCAGTCGGGCACCGGCTTTGATCGCGTCCAACAAGTCGGCCGCGTTGAAGGCACTCCCGCGTTCTGCCTGCTTGTGAGCAATCGCTTCCTCCAGATAGACCACCATCACCACGCCGGTCTGAATCGCGATGCCGAACAGGGTGATGTAGCCGATCCAGACGGCGACGCTGAAGTTGTAGCCAAGCGCCGCTTGGAGAAACACGGATCCGCTCAGGGCAAACGGCACGGCGAGGATGACGTGGGCCGCTTCCTTGGCGGAATTATAGACGACGTAGAGCAGCAGGAAGATGATGGCGAGCGACACGGGCACGATGAGCTTCAGGGTGCGTTCCGCCCGGATCAGGTCCTCAAACTGGCCGCTGTATTCGATCGTCATGCCGGGGGGCAGTGTCGGTCCGATTTCCTGGGCGACGCGGCGTTTCACCTCTTCGACAAAGCCGCCGAGATCGCGGTTCTGCACGTTGGCTTGGACGAAGACGCGCAGGCGGCCGTTTTCGCTGCCGATCTCGTTCGGCCCCGTGGTGCGCCGCAGCGTGGCCACTTGGCCGAGCGGAATGTGCTTTCCTGACGGCGTGGCGAGCAGCACGTCGCCGAGGCGTTCCAGATCTTCGCGTTCGCTGCGCTGGAACCGGACTTGAATCGGAAAGCGCTGCCGGCCTTCGATGGTGGTGGTGACGTTCTTGCCCCCGAGGCCGGCTTCAACCGCGGTGAGCACGGTTTCCACGCTCAGACCGAACCGAGCGGCGGCGGGGCGATCGACTTCGATCTCAAGGTAGGGTTTGCCCTGAACCCGGCTGGGTGCCACGCCGATAGCCCCGGGGACGGTCTCGACAATCCGCTGAACTTCAAAGGCCTTGGCCTGGAGGGCATCGAGGTTGTCGCCCAGAATTTTCACTCCGAGCTGGGCGCGGATGCCGGTGGAAATCATGAGGATGCGGTTCTCGATGGGCTGAAGGAAACCGGGCACGTAGCCGGGCACGGCGGTGAGCTTTTCCGTGAGTTCGGCGACCAGTTGCGAACGAGTCATGCCCGGTCGCCACTCGGGGTTTCGAACCGTCCACGGGATGTGGAAGAGCCCGAGGACCGAGCGGTTGGTCGGGATGAACTCGGGCTTCAGCATGATCGTGGTTTCAATCATCTCGACGGGCGCGGGATCGGTCGCCGTTTCGGCCCGGCCGAGTTTGCCACCCACGCTGGCCACTTCGGGCACGGCGGCGATGACCCGGTCCTGCCAGGACATGATGCGCTTCACCTCGGTGAGCGAGGTCGCCGGGAGCAGGACTGGCATGAAGAGGAGCGAACCTTCGTTGAGTGTGGGCATGAACTCCTTGCCCAACCCCCGCAGTGGTCCGGTCTCGAGTCCCGGATGCAGCGTTGCCAATTGGCGGAGCACCGGTTTGGGCAACCCCCACGCAATGACTTGTGACACCTCCAGAATCAGGGCGGCCAGTCCGAGCACGACTCCGCGATGACTCAAGGACCAGTTGAGGGCGGGTTCATAGAACCGGAGGAGGACCTTCATCACCCAGTTGTCTTCTTCGGCGTGAAAGGGTCCACGCACCAACAGGGAACACAAGACGGGCACCAGCGTCACGGCGAGCAGCGTCGCGCCCACGCAGGCAAACGTTTTGGCAAACGCGAGCGGGTGAAACAACTTTCCCTCCTGGCCGCCCAAGACGAACACCGGGATGAAGGCGAGGATGATGATTGCCATCGCAAAAAAGATTGGGCGGCCAACCTGTTTGGCGGCGGCGAGCGTGCAGGCGTAGGTCTCGGCCGGCGTCAGGCGCGCGGAGAGGGAGGGTTCCGAATGCACAGAAACTGGGCCCGTGCCGTCCGCAGGGTGGGCGGCAGCCGCCCCCAGCATGGCCTTTCGCTTTTCTGCCTCCTCGCAATGCCGAATGACGTTTTCGGTCATCACGATCCCAGCGTCCACCAACACGCCGATGGCGATGGCGATGCCGGACAGCGACATGATGTTCGAACTGATGCCGAACTGCTCCATGAGGATGAACGAAATCAAGATCGAGGCCGGCAGCGGAATCGTGACGATGAGGATGCTGCGGAAGTGAAACAGGAAGACGATGTGCGCCAGCGTGACGAGGATGATCTCCTCGATGAGCGCGTGTTTCAGGGTGTCGATGGTGCGGGTGATCAGATCGCTGCGGTCGTAGAAGGGCCGAACGGTGACGCCGGGCGGCAAACTGGTGCTGAGCTGGCCGAGCTTTTCCTTCACGCGCCGGATCACCTCCATTGCGTTTTCGCCGGTGCGCATCACGACGATGCCACCCACGACTTCACGGCCGTCCACGTCGAGCACCCCGCGCCGGAAGTCGCCGCCGAGTTCGACGTGGGCGAGGTCGCGCAGATAGATCGGCGTGCCGCCCTGTTCCCGCAGCACGATGCCTTCGAGATCCGCCGCCCGCTTCACCAACCCCACGCCGCGAACGACGAACTCCAAACCGTTTTCCTCAATCGTCTTGCCCCCCACGTTCAGGTTGTTGGCGCCGACGGCCATCAACACTTCTTGCAACGACACGCCCAGCGCACGCATCCGGACAGAGCTGACTTCGATCTGGTATTGCCGCACAAAACCGCCGACTGAGCCGACCTCGGCAACCCCGCTGACACCCTGAAGCTGATAGCGCAGGAAGAAGTCCTGCAACGCGCGCAACTCACCGAGATCGTAGCCCGTCCCGTTAGGCGCTTGGGTCGGATCCACGTCGAGGTAGTATTGGTAAACCCAGCCGAGGCCGGTGGCGTCGGGCCCGAGTTGGGGCACGACCCCGGCGGGCATCTGGCTGGTCAGCAGATTCAGCCGCTCCAACACCCGAGAGCGGGCGAAGTAGTTGTCCACCCGATCCTCAAAGATCACGGTGACGAGGGAGAAACCAAACATCGAAGTCGCCCGGACGGTCTTCACGCCGGCCAACCCCTGAAGGTTCACCGACAGCGGGTAAGTAACCTGATCCTCCACCTCCTGCGGCGACCGCCCCATCCAATCGGCAAACACAATCACCTGGTTTTCACTCAAGTCGGGAATCGCATCCACCGGCGTGCGGTAGATCGCCTTCACCCCCCAAGCGACCAGCAGCAGGGAACCGCAGAGGACGAGGAACCGATTCTTCAACGACCACTCAATGAGTCGGGCGATCATGGCTTTACCTCCGTGCCACAATCGAGCATCTCGCTGCCGAAATAGGGATTCCTCACCGGGCCTTCAAACTGCAACCACTCGGCCTTCGGCGGCGCGCCGGGAAACGCGCGTTTCGTCATCGGACACTGGTAAATCTTCAACCCAGTGAAATTGGTGTCAGCGGCGCGCGCTTGGCGGGCAACCGCAACGGCTTCAAGACTGAAGGCGTGAAACTGCTGCCGCGCCCGCGCCAAGTCCGGCGCCCGGTCAAAGTGACTGACCGCGCCCAAGGTAGCCACGGCCGCGACCCACGCCGCGGAATCCCGCATGGCCGCCGTCAGTTTTGGCTGCGCCCCGTGCAGTTGGGGCGCGAGCGCGTTGAAGCCCGCCAGATCATCCGCCGCCAACGTGTCGCGCACCCGGTCGGCGAGCGTTAAGAACTCCCGCACGGCCGCCGCCTGCGCGGAGTTCAGCGCCGGCAGGCGCGGCGTCTCAGCGAGAGGCCGGCCGGCTGGCGAGAGCACCACGCCCTGACTGTCGGCGTTCAATTGCGCTTGGGAATCCAGCACGAGATTACCCCGCGTGACGACCCGTTCGCCCTCGCCCAGTCCGGTCAGGATTTCCCATTCGTCATCGCCCGCCCGCCCCAGCGTGACCGCGCGCTGTTCATAGGCCCCATTGCCTCGCTCCACGTAAACCACCGCCTGACGGCCCGGCGACAAGACCGCGGAGCGCGGCACCACCAGCACCGGCTGGGTGACGACCCGCACCCGCCCCTCGGCATAGACGCGGTGCCGGATCAAGCGGCGAGATTGCCCCTCGTCCGCGACCACTGGATTCGGCAATTCAACGCGAACCTTGGCGCTGCGCGTGTCCTCGCGCAGGTTCGGGTCAATGAAGGCGATCGAGTTGGTAAACCCACGCCCCGGCAGCGAAGGCGCCGTGATTTCAACGACCTGCCCCGGCTGGAGCCACGCGAGGTCCCGCTCATAGGCGTCGAACAGGAACCACATCGTGCTGAAGTCGGCGAGCTCGAAGAGCTTGTCGCCTTCCTTCACGTATTGGCCCTCATAAACTTCCTTGGCCACGACCGTGCCGGTCATCGGGGCGACCACTTCAACGGTGAGATTGGTAGACGAAAATGAATCCGGCAGCGCCGCGATCTGCAATTCGGTGAGCCCCATTTGCCGCAGCCGCCACGCCGCGCTGGCGCTCAAAGTCGCGCCCTGCGAATTCCGCGCCGTGAGATACTCCCTCACCGCGGTCAGCAGCATCGGGCTGTAGATCGCCACCAACGGTTGGCCGGCGACCACCTCGGCCCCCAAGTGGTTCACGAACAGGCGCTCAATCCGCCCGTCCACGTAGGCGGACAAAACTCGGTGCTGCTGGTCGTTGTCATCAATGGAACCCGCAACGGCCAACGTGCGCGTGATCGGTTGTCGCCGCACCAGACTCGTGGCGACGTGAATGACGGTCAGTTGATTGGAACTGAGCGTCACCAGACCGGCCTCAGCGGCAAGGCCGTGCTCCCCTTCGTAAACCGGCGTCAGGTCCATGCCGCAGATTGTGCACTTGCCGGGTTGGTCCGACTTGATCCACGGGTGCATGGCGGACTGGTAATACTTGGGGCGGCGTTCGACCGCGGCCGCAGTGCCTTGGGGTTCAGACTGCGGGGTTCGGGTCACCCACCGGGCACGGGCAAACCAACCGGCGGCGGCGGCCGCGAGAACGAGCAACAGGGCAAAAGGGATTTTCATCGGAGACACGGATCAGGGTTGAGGGGGAACGGAATCCAGCGCGGCGGCCGGAGTGCGGGCGAGCATCTGGAGCGCTTCGAGGTCACCGAGTCCGCAACAGAGGACGAGTTCGCTCAGGGCGGACCATTGTTCCGCCACGGCTTGGGCGAACATCAGGCGTGAATCCAACAGCATCCGGCGCGCTTCCAGCACGTCGTTCATCATGCCGCGGCCGTTGGTCCAAGCCGCTTGGGCGACGTCGAGGGCTTGTTGAGCGCGGGGCAACACCTCATCGCGCAGCGCCACCGCTTCCCGCTGGGTGGCGGCGATTTCCACGGTCAGGTGGTGAATCTCCGCCTGCACCGCGAGGGCCATCGCCATCTGGTCATCCGCGACCGCCCCGAGACGCGCACGGTCCCGCAGTTGCTCGCGGCGATAGTTCGCACGGTTGAACCAAGGCAGATTAAAGCTCAGCGAAAACATCCCCTGGCGAAAGCCGCCGCTGCCGCTGTAGTTGAGGCCATCGACCCCTAGGCTGATGTCCGGCCGGCTCGCCCGCTGGGATACCGCCACCGACGCCTCGGCGCTCCGCCGCATCCGGCCCAACACCTTGAGCCGGGGTTCGTAGGCCAGCGCGAGGCGCACCAAGTTCGTCGTAAACGCCACCGGCACGGCCAACTCCGGCAACTGAAAGGCCGGCTGCGCGGCCAACGGGTCCAACCCCAGCAAGCGGTTGACTGCGCTGCGCCGGGATTCAAGCAGGCTCCGTTCATTGGCCAGTCGGGCCGCCCGCCGGGCGCGGTCTGATTGCAAGCGCAGGACCTCGAACTGAGTGCCTAGGCCGGACGTGTAACGCGCCTCGGCAACGGCCACCATGCGGTCGGCCCACACCAGATCTTCTTCCCCGATCCGCAGGCTCTCCGCCGCCAACGCCGCGGCGAACAAGGCCTGCGCCAAGTCGCGCCGCAGTTCCTGAAACTGAGCCTCGGCCTCCTCCGTGGTCAGCGCGGCCTCGGCTTCGGCGAGTTGCCGGGCAGCCTTTTCCTTGCCCATCAACGGCAGGCGCTGTTCGACACCGTAGGCCACGTCGCCCTGTTCCTGCGGATCCATCCACGCGCGGTTAAAGACCGAACCGCCGACCTTGGCCATCGGGTCTTCCCACCGCCGGACGGACTGCGCGGCGAGCGCGGCCGCCGTGGCGCGGGAACGGGCCGCGCGCAGCCCGGGGTGATTGGTGCGCAACGTCTCCGAATACGCGGACACGAGCGCCGGGGTGAGGACCGTCAACGGCGGGGAAACCGCAGTTTCACTGGCGACGGAAAACCAGGCGGCGAGGAAGCCGCAGGGTAAAAGGAATATTTTCATGACCCGACATCAACAAGGGAGTGTTGGCACACAGCGCGGAACCGGAACGCAGGCAGACGCGCGCCCGCGCTGGGCACACGTCTTCCGGGAGGTCAGGAAAGCTCAGAGCAGCAGGGCGCCGTGCCGCAGAAAAAGCGGGACGGCAGCCAAGGTGGACGAAGGGGATTCGGCCACCGGAATGGGCTCCACCACCGGCGGTGGGGGGAGCCACCAAAGCACGGTCAAATCGGCGCTCAACGGACCCGCTGGTAGCGGGTTGGAATTGGCGGGCGCCGGCGCGATTGGCCCCGCGCTCGGGCGACTCTCTGAAGGGCCGACACAGCAGGAACAATGATGCGTCTTGGGCCCGTCACAGCAGGACTCGCCCGCGCCAGGTGCGGCCAACCGCCCCTCGAGGGCCGCCGCCGCATTCACCGAGGCAAACCACACCTGCGCCACGACGAGCAATAAGCTCAGCAAGGTGACACAGGAGGTTTTCATGACGGCGGCGTGACGAACGAATCATTCGCCGGTTACAGGGCGGCTTTCTTGTCCTTTTTTGCCTTCTTCACCTCGTCGCTTAATTTGGTCAGGAACTTCTTCGGTTCCTTGTCGAAATCCTTTTTGCAGGCCTTGCAACAGATTTTGATTTCTTGGCCTTCATGCACAAAGGCGTAGGGCTTCATGTCCGGATCGGCACCCAACTTCTCGTCCGAGACGAGGCAACTATCCAACGGATAGCTCTTGGCCTCCTTCTTCTTTTCCTTGGACTCGGCCAAGGCGACGGGAGCGAACACAGAACCGGCCAGCACGGCGACGGCGATCAAGCGAACGAGATTTTTCATATCGGCAACCCCTGACTACTTAGCCAGAAGGCCTGCGCCAGCAAGTATTCTTCCCGTCCCCACACACTTAAACCGCTGGGTCGGGTCGGAGCGCCGCCCCTTGCGGATAAAAAATGGGGGCAGCCCGTTGCCAGGCTGCCCCGCTCCTATGCGTAATCTCCAGATACTGAAAGCGGGTTCCACACCTCTAACACTATTCTGGAGCCAGGCGACGGCCCGTCTACCCACTCAGGCGACTGCATCCATCGACGAGCAACAGTCTAGCAGATGCGGGGCCGGTTTGTAGGTCGGATCAATGAAATCGACGTGACGATCCAGTGGCGGAGCAATAGCCGTAGTCATTCGGCCTAGTTTACCACCATGCTTGGAGCCGAAATTTGTCATGAGAAAACTCCTGCGCCTAGCCCGGTGGACACTGACCGGCGGCGCCCTGCTGGTGGGCGGCGCCGGGTTGGCCACGTTGACCACGGTAAACCCAGCGCTCCTGCCGCTCCCGGCCCAGCTCAGCGGGAGCGGGCCGACCCTCACCGAGACCGGCCCGCTCCGGGCCGGCTTCAGCCGCGTGAAACTCACGCCCACTCTGGGCGCAACTCGCACGGTGCCGGAACGCGGTGAGTTTATTTCCCTGCCCTTGGCCGGCTTCGGGAACCGGAAAGGCAAGCCGGCCGAAGGCGTCCACGATGACGTGTGGGTCAAGGCCCTTGCCTTTGCCGTGGGTGGTAAAACCGGGGTGGTAGTGTGCGCCGATGCCCTGATCGTGCCCCGCGAAGTCACCGAACTGGCCCGGCAAAAACTGACGGCGGAAACCGGCCTGCAGCGCGAACACGTTTACTTCGCCGCCACCCACACGCATTGCAGCCTCGGTGGCTGGGGCGAAGGGCCCGTGGGGGAGGCGTTTGCCGGTCCGTTTCAACCGGCGGTGCGGATCTGGTTTGCCCAGCAACTAGCCACCGCCGCCGCGCTGGCATTGCAGGATCTCACTCCGGCTAGCCTCGGTAGCGATTCCTTTTCCGCGCCCCACTTACTCCGCAACCGCCTCGTGGGCGACCGCGGCCAGATTGATCCCGAATTTGCCCTCCTAGTCGTGAAACAGGCCGACGGCGACACCGCCGTGCTCGGCAGTTACAGCGCGCACGCCACCATCCTCGGCGGCGGCACCATGCAGTTCAGCGCAGAATATCCCGGGGCGTGGGCGCGCGCGGTCGAGCAGGCGACCGGCGGCTTGGCCCTCTTCGCCGCCGGGGGCGTGGGTAGCCACAGCCCGAAGCCGCCGCAGGGTGGCTTCGCCGGCGTGAGCCAAATGGGCGCGGCGCTCGCAACCGAAACCCTTGGGCGACTGGCCACGATGACACTGACGAATCAGGTCCGCTTCGGCGTGCTCGGCGCCAATTTGGACCTGCCGGAATTGCAGGCCCGCGTCACCGACGGCGTGCGCCTACGGCCTTGGCTGGCGGCGAAGCTCCTGCCGGTGGGCACTCGCACCCTGCTTCAGGGCTTCCGCTTCAACGACGCCGTGTGGCTGTCCACCCCTTGCGATTTCAGCGGCGAACTCGCGCTCGAACTGAAGGCTGAGGCCCGCGCCCGCGGCCAAAGGCTACAAGTCACGAGCTTCAACGGTGACTACGTCGGCTACGTGATTCCGGCGAAATATTACCACCTTGGCGGATATGAGCCGCAGACGATGTCGTTTTTTGGCCCTCAACTGCCGGACTTGTTTATGGCGACGCTCCGGCAGTTGGCGGCCGAGTTGGGGCCGTAAGCCGAGTTTCCTGGCGTTCAGCCTCTCGCCTTCAAAATTGGCCTCCGAGCACGACCCCGCTGGGCTCCAGCGTCTTGTCGTCGCGGAAGGCGCGAGGCGGCGGCGGGCTGCCCGGCGCGTAGAGTGGGTTTCCGTTCCACGTCGTCGGCGGCGGACCTGTGTGGCCGTAACTGCTGGGGGCAAATGGATTCAGGAGCTGCAACGTCGAACCCACGGAACGTTTCTTCAGCACGTAACCCCCGACGCCGTATTTCTCGATCATTTGGGCTTCGGTGGACGGCTGGAGTCGGCCCTGCACGGCGGCCTGATTCGCGGGATTCAGCAACAAGGAGGGGGCCGCCAGCGCCGTCGGCACGCCGGTGGGCGGGGCGGATGCGGGCGCGTTGGTCGCCGGGGCCGGGGCTCGCGGTGTGGTTTCAGCCGCGAAGGAGGCCAGCGTGAGGAGACTTAGACCGGCGGTCAGGAGGGCGGTTTTCATGGGAACCACGGGTTGTTGGCCTGCTCCAACGCCACTGTGGTGAGGGGCCCGTGGCCGGGACCGATGAGCGTGGCCGCGGGCAGCGAGAGAATTTGCGTGCGGACTTTTTCCCGGGCCAGCGGCAGCAGGTCGCGCGCCCCCCCCATCGAGCCCGCAAAGATCGCGTCGCCGACGATCGCCACGTGCGGGGCATCTTCCGGCCAGTTGCCAATGACGTAGGTGATTCCGTCGTCAGCGTGCCCAGGCGTGTCGCGATGGGTAATTCGCAGGCTCCCGACCGAAAAACACGCGTCCGGCGTCAGGCGCTGTTCCACCGGCGCGTTTTTGGAGCCGGTGTGAATCCGGGCGGCCGGGCAGCGGCCACGAATTTCGCCCAAGGCCGCGACGTGGTCGCCGTGGGAATGCGTGAGGAAGATGTGCCGCAAATGCAGCCCGTGCTCGGCGAGCAACGCGAAGATCGGGGCCGCGTCGAAGCCTGTGTCGAAGAGCGCCGCGTCGCGGGTCGCTTCGTCCCAAACGAGGAAGGCGTTCACCGTCATGCCCTCACCCGCGGTCGTGATCATGCGGAGTTCGCGCCACGTTTCCGGGGCCATGGCCGGAGGCAGCCACCCGTGGGCGAGTCGTTCCAGTTTGGCCCCGTCGAGCGTCAGCAGTTCGGCCAGTTCGGCCCAGCGCGTGCCCGTGGCCACTTGACCCGAATCTTCCAGCGCGCCGTAAGCGCCCACGTCGAGTCCGGCCGCCGCCGCCGCCGCCGCCATCGCCGTGTGAGTCGAGGTCCTCGCCTTTCGCAGGACGTCGCCCAAGGAGTCTTCGAGTGTCATGCCGGGAGCGTAACGGGCGGGGGCGCCCAGACGCAACAGACAGCGTCCGGCCCGGTGTTTTTCCGAGCCGGATCAGGCCCCTTTTTCGGCCGTTTTTAGCGAGGGCGGGCCGCGGAAACGCTTCCGTTCAAACGTCAACCAGACCACCGCCATGAGTGCTACCGTGCCGCCCAAAATCGGCCGCGCCTGCTGGTTGGGCGGTTGCACGCCCAGGACGAGGAGGAAGAGGCAGCCGAGCGTCGCCAAGACCGCCAATGGCTTGAACCAGACGCCCAATTGGAACGGACCGAACCGCGTCCACGAACGACCATGGGCCCAGCAACCGGCGGCGACCGGCAACACGTAGCTCACGTAAAGGAACACCGTGCCGATGGCCGCGATGGTTTCGTAACGCAGCAGCACGACGAGCGTCGCGGACCCCAGCGCGGCGGCCCACACGGCGGCCGAGGGGGATTGGGTGCGCGGATTGACGGCGCGAAGCTGACGGGCAAAGGGCAGTCCGCCGTCACGCGCAAACGCATAGGCCATGCGTGACGCCGACGTGAGGGCGGCCAACCCACACAGGTATTGGGCGAGCACAATCCCCACCAGCAGCGCCTGCGCCGCGCCGTTGCCGAGCGCGGATTTCATGATCCACGGGACGATTTCAAAACCCTTCGTCGCTCCGAGCGGCACGTCCGGCATTGCCAGTAACAACGCCGCGAGCAGCACCCAGCCAAACAACGCCGATACGGCCACGGAGCGCACCAGGCCGCGCGGAACATTGTGAGCGGCGCCGAGGGTTTCCTCCGCGGTGTGGGCCGACGCATCGAACCCAGTGATCGTGTAGGCCGGCAGCAGGAAGCCGAGACAGAACAACCAGACGAGGTTTTCCTGCTTGGGAAAGACCGCCGCGCCTTCCGGCAAGCCGCTAAAGTTGGTGAAGGTCCACAACCGGGACCACTCAAAGTGCTGGGTGGTCCACAACAACGCCACCGTCAGCACCGTCGTGAGGCCGAGAATCAACCAACCGCTGAAGTCGGTGAGTTGGGTCGTGAGCCGAATGCCGAAATGGTTGAGCAGCGCCTGCGAGAGCGTCACCACAACGACCACTAAGGTCCGCAGGAGCGCTGCGGATTCCGGCGCCGGCGTGAAACCAAAGGCAGCAGTAGCGAAGTCGTAAGTGCCGGTATTGATAGCGGCGAGCACCGTGACCAAGCCGGCGAGATTGAACCACGCCGTAACCCAACCGCAGGCGCGGCCGCCCAGAATGCTGCCCCAATGATAAAGCCCGCCGGCCGTGGGAAAGGCACTCGCCACCTGTCCCATCGTCGCCGCCACCCCGAGGGAAAACAGGCAAACCAGCGGCCACCCCAAACCGATGCTGGCGCCGCCCGCGCTATTGAACCCGACGTGGAACGAGGTGATGCCGCCCGCCAAAATGCAGATGATGGAGAGCGAAAGGGCGAAGTTGGAAAACCCGCTCAGCCGCCGCGCAAGCTCCGGTTGATAACCCAGTTGGCGGAGCAGTTGTTCGTCGTCGTCGGGCGGTTGATTCGACATGGCGATGGCCTCGGGCCAAGGGATTTTAGACCGGGTTCAGGGCAACGTCACCGGCTTGAGCCGCAGGTTTCGGTAGGCCACCGGGCCATGGTCGCCCTGAATTTTCAGGGGGCCGGTCGGCTTTTCGTCACTGAAGGCGGCGGCACACGTGGGGCAGGTGACCTCGACGTTTTCGTGCAGCACGCGGCCATTGTGACTGACCTTCACGAAGCGGGCGGACTCGGTCTTCCGGCCGGCGGCGTCAAACCGCGGCGCGCGGAACACCACGTCGAAACTCTGCCATTCGCCGGGGGCCTTGCTCGCGTTGAAGGGTGGTTTCTGGCCGGCGTAACATTCGGGGCGGCCGCTGCAACTGGCGTAGAGCCCGCCGCAATCACTCGAGGCGAGTTCGCGTTTGCCCCAACTGTCGAAGACCTGCACTTCGTATCGGCCGAGCAAATAGACTCCGGAATTGGAATCTTTGGGCACGCTGAATTCGACGTGCAGTTCGCAGTCCCCAAACTCGGCGACCGTCAGCAGATCCACCGTGTGCCCGGCGGCACTGTTCAGCATCACGCCCTGACCCGGCGTGGCGAGAAACGCCTTCGGATTAGCGGAATCCAAGGTCACGCCCCCGACTTCTCGCCAGGTGCCGGATTCACCCCGCCATTGGGCAAAAGCCCCGGCGGAGCCGAGTGAAACCGCTTTCGGCGGGTGGCTGCAGCCCGCGCCCAACCCACCGACGAACAACCCTGCGGCCAGAACCGGAATCCAAAAAAGCGACTTCATTTCGGACTAGAGAAAGGATGCGCGGACCAATTTCCAATGCCCAAGTTGCAGGAACTGCCGTCCGGTTTTACTCGCCTTGCGCCCCGCCCCCCAATCAACGCACCGGCACCCGCACCACAAACTTCGTGCTGACCCAACCGGACCGCCCCGAGCTGGGTTCTTCAATGCGGAGCCAGCCGGGGCGTTCTTCGGCGAGTTGGAGTTCCGCGCCGTCGTGGGCGGTGAAAGCGATCTTGGCCTCGTCGAGGGGACTGATCCGCACCGCTGCATTGGCCTGCGTCACGATCACGGCCGGCTCCTGCACGCGCAGCCACCACGCGAGTCCGAGCAGGGTGCCGAAACCAATCGCCAACCCGCCGAAGGTGACGGTGTAGCCGCGCACCAACTGGCGGGCCTCAGAACCGGTGCGCGCCACCAGCAGCAGGCCAAACCACGCCCACCAACTGAGCCCCGCCAAACCCGCCCACTCGTTCAACGTCAGTCGCCCCAGCAACCGGCCGAGCGGCGACGGCGCCCAGCCCAGCCCGGTGATGCGGGCCCGAATTTGGCGCAAGGCCAGGTCGACTTCGCGGTCCCGCGGTGCCAGCCGTTCGGCTCGTCGCAGCCGGGCGAGTGCCTGACCGAGTTGGCCCAACTGCCCATGGGCCAGACCGCGGTTGAATTCCAGCGCCGCTGAAGTCGCCGCGGGCGCAATCTGACCGTAGGCAGCCAAGGCTTCGGCAGGTTGTCCCTTGGCGAGCTGGGTGTTGCCGTTCTCGAAGTGTTCGGCGGGCGCAGCCGCCTGGGCCCCGCTCCAGCCGCCGCTCACCAGCAGGAGGATCAGCCCCAGCCAGCGGCGAACGACGCGGGCGCACGAACCGCCTTGGGGCAGCGCACGGACGTTCATCGCTGGGCCTCCAAGGCGCGCAGGGCGGCGACGGCGGCACGGGCCGATTCCGCCAAGGCGACCAAGGCCGTCTGGGACGTGATCGGCGAATAACGGGCCTGCGCCAGCGTTTCGAACAGCGTGTGCAGCCGGGTCGCTTCTTCCGCGGCCAAACCACGAGGCACCAAACGCGCCGCCACCACGTCTTCGGTGAAGGTCCCGGGCGCACCGCCCAAGGTGAGCGCGAGCTGTTCTTGCAAGGCTTGGTTCAGGGCCAAAAAAAACTCCGGTGCCCGACCAGCGGTGGCGTGGGGCCCCAACTGGGCGAGCGCCGCCGCGAGCGCGCCTTCGCGTTGGCCGCGCACGTCGGGGCCACGTTCCCGCGCCCGTTGGCGCAGGCGCTGGCCGAGGGCCACGCCGCCATACAGGGTGGGCGGGCCCAGCAGCACCGCGAGGAACCAAGGGCGCTCCACCCACACGGGCGTGAACGCTCTCAGGGTGCCCAAATTGGATTTCACCGGCATGACCTCGGCGGCCGCGGCAACCGGCGCGCTGGGTTTTCCCAACTGGTGGTCGGCGACCGGCACGTTGCCGAGCGGTTGGGCCTGGGCCGTGGCACTGCTGCGGACGTTCACCGCAATCGCCCGCGGTTCGAGTTGGTCGTAGCGCTTGGCTTCCGGATTCCACGCCACGAACGGCGGCAAGCGCAGCCGTTGCACCCCTGCCCGCTCCGGCACGATGACTTGTTCAAACTGCTTCACGCCTTCGATTCCCAGCACGTCCGTCTCCTCGAAGGCATTGGTGCCCGGATAGGATTGGAAGCCGCTGCCCGCCGGAACTTCCGGCAGTGTGAGCCCGGCAAAGTTGCCCCGCCCGCGCACGGTCAGCCGCACGGTGATCGGATCCCCGACCGCGACGTTGGTCGGCGAGGCCGTGATCGCATCCAGACTGAAGCGCCCCACCGCCCCGGTGAAGCCCGAGGGTTGATTCACCCGCGGGGGCGGACTCACGCGCAGTTTCACCACCTCGCTGCTGAAGTTGATCTGGCGCTGCTCGTTGCCCCCGCCAAATGGATCTTCGAAAATGCTCCGGCGGCGGCGGGACTGGAACAGATAGAGAGTCTCGAACTCTGCCGGGCCCAATTCGAGGTCGCCCGCTTTGGCGGCGGTCAACGCGAGGACGTGGCGATACACGCTGTAAACTTCACCCCCGAGGGTCTCGGGCGGCAGGTGGTCGGAGTAGTCCTTCCCCTTGGTGAAACCTTCCATCTTGAGCTTGGGCGGATTTTGCCGCGCCGGGGCATGCTTGAAATAAAAGCGCACCTCCACGGGCACGGTTTCGCCGACGTAGAATTCGGTCTTCGGAACCACGAGTTTCAGGAAGCCCAACTGACCTTGATCAAACCCTTGGCCGACCCGGAGCTTGAGCGGGTCGCTGGTGTAACGCTGTCCCCCGACTTCCACGGTGAGGGCAGGAATATCCACCACGCCGGTGGACTTCGGCTGCAGCAGATATTGGTGAATGATCGCCGACGAACGCTCGAAGTTGACGATGGAAACTTGGCGGCCGGAACCCGCAAACGAGGCCGGGCACTCGGGCAATTCTGGCAGCGTCGGCGGCGGCACGTCGCCCAAGTCGGTGAAGATCAGCTTCAGGGTCGCCTGCTCACCCGCGCCGACGGAGTCCGGCTCCAGTTCCGCCCGGAAACCGGGAGCGGCCTGCGCCCAGCCCGGCAGGAGCAGGGCGAACACGAGCGCAACCCAGAGGGGGGCCGAACTGCGTTCAAACCGAGTTGCGCGGGCACGGGGGCACGCGGGTGGGACGGGGCCGCCCGCCGCCCGCCCCTCACCGGCTCCCCGTGCGCCCGCCAAAGCGGTTCTGGACCTATCGCTGCTCACCATGGCTTCAGATTCCTCCGCGGCCGTTGCCCGGCCGGTTTGCCGTTGCCGCCCGCCCGAAACATCAGGGCCTTTTCGTCGCTCTTCTGCTGGTCCAGCAGTCGCTCGGCTTGCACGGGAGACATTTCGCCGGGTTTACCCGCCTCGTCGGCAAAGGCTTCGCCCTCCCTGCCGGAACCCTCCTTGCCGGCTGCTTGGCCGGCCGGTTTTGCCGCCTGGGCTTGGGCGTCCTCACCTTCTTTCGGTGCCTTGGACTGCTCGTCCGGCGCCGCTTGCGGGTCTTGAGCCGCCTCCTTGTCCGGGGGCGGAGCACCGTCTTTTTGCGGGTCGGACGGCGGTTTACCCGCCTGAGCCGACGCGTCTTTTTGCTCCGCTGCGGAGTCTTGGGGATCCGTCGATTGATTCGGATCCGACGGCGGTTGGCCAGCTTGTGACTGTGATCCGGTAGGTTGGTCCTGCGGATCCTGCGGGTCTTGGTTGTCCTTACCATCCTTGCCGTCCTTACCGGACGGCGGCGGCTGCTGTTGCTTCAATTGCTGGAGCGCCTGTTGCACGAAGGCCAAGTTGGCGGCGGCGTTGGTGTCGGTTTGATTCAGTTTGAGCGCCGAGCCGTAGTGCTGGAGGGACTGTTCCCATTCTTTCATCCGGGCTTGCGGGTCCGGCGCGGACTCGCCCAGTCGGTAACGGGTGTTCCCGAGGTTATAGTAGGCTTGCTGCTGGAGATTCAGGTCCGGGGCGCCGGCGGCGGACTCAAACCAAGTGGCGGCGTTGGTCAGGTCGTTGTTCTTGTAGGCGGCTGCCCCGGCATTGAAACGCAGTCGGGCATCGTCGGCCTTTTGCTTCGCCAGTTGGGAATATTGCGCCTGCGCGCTGCGAAAGTTGCCGCGCTGGTAGGCGTCGAGCGCGGAGTCCGGGGAGGAAGCGGCGCGGGCCGAGGTGAGCAGCAAACAACAAACCGTGATCCGTGAGCACAGGGCCCGGACGGGATTCCACTTGGAGTCTGACGCGAATGATTTCACTAAAAACTGAACCCGGAGTTAAGGCTGGGATTATTTGGCCCCCGCGGTGGCCTTCAACATGCCTCCCGCCGTGCGCGAGGCAACGGTCCGGCGCTGTTCCGGCAGCAAGATTTCCACCATGAGTAGCAGGATGCCCAAGCCCAGCGGCCACTGGAAGCGCTCGATCCACTGGCGCTTCTTGCCGGACTTCAGGTCGGCCTTCGGCAGCACGTCGAGGCCGCGGTCGTAGAGGGTTTGAATCGTCTGCCGGTTTTGCAGCGGTAGGTAGAAGCCGCCGCCCGCATCGGCCACCTGCTTGAGGGCGTCTTCGTTTAATTTCGAGCGCACCGCGTTGCCGTTTTCGTCGCGGACAAACACCGGATTGCCGTAGGGATCGGCCGAGCGCAATACCGCGCCCGCCGGGGTGCCCACGCCCAGCGTGAAGATGCGCACGCCGTCCTCGGACGCCTTCTTGGCCGCCTCGATCGCCCCTTCGCCGTGATCTTCGCCGTCGCTGAGGAAGACGATGGCCTTGGCGCCCGCGCTGTCCTTGCCGAAGGCGGCCACGCATTCGCGGATCGCGTCGGCAATCGCCGTGCCCGGTTCGGGAATCAGGTCGGTGTCGAGCGCGCGGACGCTCTGGCGAAAGGCCTCGTCGTCGAGCGCCAACGGGCATTGCAAAAAGGCACTGCCGGCGAAGGCGACCAGCCCGAGCCGGTCCGACTTGCTCAAGGCGAGCAGGTCAAAGGCGGCGAGCTTGGCCTTGGCGAGGCGGTTCGGTTTCACGTCATCGCCCAACATCGAGCGGGAGACGTCGAAACACACGATGAGGTCGAGCCCCGACGCGGTGGTTTCTTCCTCGTGAAAACCCCACTGCGGCCGGGCTAAGGCGACGAGCAGCGTGACGACGGCCAGCGCGAGCAGGACGCGCTTGGCAATCTGTCGGGCCGGCGACAGACCCACGGTGAGCTGGGCGAACAACCGGGACTTCACAAAGGCCTGCGCCGCGCGTTGTTTGCGCCGCCAAGTCCACCACAGGAACCAAACGGTCAGCGGCGCGAGGACGAGCGCGAGGAGGATGAACTGTCGGGAACCCCAATTCACGGCAGTTTCCTCCACACGGTTTGACCCAGGATGATTTCCAGCGCCAGCAGCCCCACCCCGGGCAACACGAACCAGCTCATCAGCTCGTCGTAGTAGGCGAAGCGCTTCAGTTCGGCCTCGGTCTTCTCCAGTTTGTCGATGTCGGCGTAGACGCCCCGGAGCGATTCCGTGCTGACGGCCCGGTAGTATTTACCACCGGTCTTGTCGGCGACCTGCTTCAGGGTCGCTTCGTCAATGTCCACGGCCTGCTTCACGTAGACTTTGCGGCCCAACGCGTCCTTCGCCGGCACCGGCGCAAACCCCCGCGTGCCCACCCCGATCGTGTAAACTTTTACGCCCAGCGCCGCCGCCGCCTCCGCCGCGGTGAGGGGCGGAATACTGCCGGCGTTGTTCTGGCCGTCGGTCATCAGGATGACGATGCGGGACTTGGACTTCAGCTCGCGCAATCGGTTCACGGCGGCACTCAGACCGGAGCCAATCGCCGTCTGCTGGCCGTCGATCACGCCCAATTCCAAGCGGTCCAGCACCCGACGGAGGAAGTCGTGATCCAGCGTCGGCGGGGCGGCGATAAAGGCTTCCGAACCAAACGCGACCAACCCGATGCGATCGCTAGTGCGTTGTTCGATGAAGCTGCCGAGCACGTCCTTGAGCATCGTGAGGCGGTTTACCCGTTCGCCGCGCAACTCGAAGTCCTCCGCGATCATCGAACCGCTGAGGTCCACCGCCACCGCGATGTCGATGCCACTGGCCTTGAGCGGCGCCTGGCCGCCGGCGACCTGCGGCCGGGCCAGGCCGAGGAAGAACAGGGCGAGCGCGAACCAGCGGAGGTTCAACAGGAACGAGCCCGCCCGGCTGCGGCTGAGTTCAGTGATGCCCTTCACCAGCGTGAGACTCGAATAGACGAAGGCACTTTCGCGCCCGGACTGGCCGCGCAACCAGGCCAGCAGGGGAATCGAAAGCAACCCCAGCAACCACCACGGTGAGGCAAAGGAAAAGTTCATGGCTGCGGGGCGGTCAGGGACGGTGGCAGTTGAGCCGACGTAGCGCAGGCTTGCAGCCGGCTGTTTCGCCGGTTTTCAACCTGCGGGGCGTGGGCGGCTCCCCGCGCGAAGCTCGTCGGCCAGCTCCAGCCGGCTCGAAGCCGGCGAGACCGCAGCTTAAAACTCTGCGCTCCGCTCCCGGCAACCCGCTGCCCCTTGGAAGAAAATGACCTCATGGCTTGGCCCCCGGATCTGTGACTGGAGACGACACGAACCGCGGCGCGGTTTCCTCGACCAACCGGAGCGCGGACGCATGCAGCGCCTCCAGTTCGGCGCGATCCGGTTCAAAACGGGCGAACTTCACGAGGTCGGTGCGGGTGAGGAACTCGGACATCAGGGTCTTGTGCCGGCTTTCCAGCACGGCGTTCTTCGGCAGTTCCGCCAAAAATTCTTCGGTGGTTCGTTCGGGCGCTTTCAACCCGAAACGCTCCTCCAGATACGTGCGGGCAATCTCGGACACCGTCGTGCAAAAACGCTCCGGTTGCTCCAGCAGTGCCAGCGCCGCGGTGAGCCGCTGCCGGGCGCGTTCATCCGGCGGGATCAATTGCGGGGGCGCCGGCTGCGGGCGTTGGCGACGCCAGCGCCACCAGGCAAAGGCCAGCAATCCCAGGGCGGCCAGCACCACCCCGGCGCGGAGCGCCCAATCCGCCAGCGTGGCAATGTCGATCGGGCCCTTGATGTCGTGCAATTCCTTGGGCACCGGCCCGGCGTTGGGCTTCGCCACCGTGAGCGCCGCGTTGGTCGCGGCCGCCGCCACAGTCAGGCTGAAGGGCCAGGCCCACACGCGGGGAATCCGGCGGGCGGCCGGGGGCGGACTGACTGGGGAACGGGACTCCATTGCGGGCGGCTTCATCCGTGGCGCCTCCGTTTTTCCCGGGTGTCAAAGAACTGCTGCAAAGCGAGGTCGTAGGGTGCGCCCGTGCGCACCCGGATCGCATCCACCTGGGCTTGGCGAAACAGGCGGTCGAGTTCGCGCTGGGTGCGCAACTGCCGTTCGGCAAACGCGGCGCGCCGCCGTTCGTCAGCCGTGTTGATCTCCACCAGTTCCCCCGTTTCGGCGTCCTGTAGCACGAGGCGACCCAGGCTCGGCAGTTCGAGTTCGTAGGGATCGGTCACCTGCACAGCCACGAGGTCGTGCCGGCGGCTGACCTGCCGCAGGGCCGTGGCCGAAACGCGCCCGAGCGTCTCACTGCGAATAGCCCGCCGCCGCAGGTGCGCGGCGATCTCGGCCCGGCTCGGGTTGGTTTCCGCGAGGAAGTCGGACACCAGAATGACCACCGCTCGGTGCGGCAGCACGCGGTTCACAAAGTCTAGGGCGCCGTTCACGGAGGTGCCGCGGCACTGCGGTTCGTGGCAGAGGATGTCGCGGATCACGCGCAGCACGTGGCGCCGGCCCTTTTTCGGCGGGATGAATTTTTCGACCGTCTCGGTGAAGAGCACGAGGCCCACGCGGTCCTGGTTGCGAATCGCCGAAAAGGCCAGCACGCAGGCGAGTTCCGCGGCGAGTTCTCGCTTCGACTGGTCGCCCGAACCAAAAAGGCCGGAGGCGCTGACGTCCACCGCGACGATCACCGTCAATTCGCGTTCCTCGCGGAATTTCTTCACGAACGGATGGTTCATGCGCGCGGTCACGTTCCAATCGATGCACCGCACCTCGTCGCCAGGCTGGTATTCGCGGACTTCGTCAAAGTCCATGCCCTGGCCCTTGAACGCCGAGTGATACTGGCCCGCCAACGACTCATCCACGAGCCGGCGCGTGCGCAGCTCAAGCTGACGGATCTTCTTGAGGAGTTCCTTGGGGATCATCGCTGGGTAGTTTTCCGCTGGGCGAGGGCATCGCGGTTCACCCGTTCCACCGTCTGGGCCGGCACACATTCGGGCTCCGCGGATTCGGTGAGGAGCGCTACAATCCTGATGACCTCAACGGTGGCCGGCAGGCCGCGCCGATAGGTGCGGATGCGGGCCAGCCAGCGCGGGAGCCGGTGGGATCGCAGACGGACGATGGGCAGTCGGGGATTCACCGCCAGATACCGGTGAGGCAGAACCCACGACCAGTTTACCCCGCACGTTTCGGCCGCCGCCCGGGCGATGGGCAGTTCGGCAAACCGCAGGAAGCGTTCGATCAGCTTTAATCCCTGCCGCAGTTCTTCCGGTGTGCTTGCCGCCTCCAATAGCTCATGGAAGTAAACCCGCGTCGCACAAACCAAGGCCAGCAATTGCTCCGCGTCGTGCCGGCCTTCCTTGCGAATGCGGGCCACATTCCAAGCCTTGGCCATCAGCGCGGCTACGGGGTTGAGCAAGGGGACGCTAACTCCTCCGATCACCGCGACCACAGTCATGCCGGTGACTTCCACGGGTGTCAGTCCGGGCACTTTGCGCAACACCTCCACCTTCAGCAGGTCGCCCTCCAAGGGGATGGCAAACTGGCCGGCTAGGAGATTGCCGAACGCCTCCCGCTCCGGAACCGGCTTCAATGACGCCTGCAACGCCGAAGCCAACAGCGTGGCCGCTTTCCGGTCCCCATGGAAATCGACGTCCTTGCTGGTGAAACCGTAATGGCTGCGAATCGACGCCAAGATCGGATCCTTCGGGGCAAACCTTCGGGACCAGAAATTGGACGCCTGCCCGCCCATCAGCACGCAGGCAGCCCCGCTTTCGCCCAACGCCCGGAATACCCGGACGAGGTCTTCAGGCGTGAACTGCTTTCTTGGCGTTTCGGTGACGTCGTTCATGCAGGGACAGCCGGCGCAGGCTGGCGAAAGTCGCCTTCCAATCAATGACCGCGTGAATGGGATCAAACTGACCCCGGAAAATGCTCGCCTCGTCGTTGGCCTGACCGGCCGTCAATTCGCCCCGCCGCACCCGCTCGGAGAGCGCCACGCGGTCGCGATGCTTTTCCTCGCGGAAAGCCTCCACCGCCGCCGCAGTGAGGCGGGTTGAAGTGCGTTTTGTTTTCATGCCGCAATAATGTCAGGGCGGGCCCGGCCAGTCGAGCCGGGTTGCGGATCAAGCAGCCGCCGCCGCAGTTCCGCGGTCGGCAGTAGGCAGGCGTCGGGCCGGCCGAACCAGCGGTAGCGGTTCCGGGCGATGAGGTCGTAGACCCAATCCCGCAGCGCACGGGGGAAAACCAGCCCGGCCCGCCCCCACGACCACGGCCACTTGAGGTAGGAGGCGACCCGCAACGCGGCGTCGGACTTCAGCAACGCCCGACCCGCTTCCACCAGCACGAGGCTGCCGCGGTAATCGGGGGCCAAGCCGTGTTGCGTCAGCAACCGGGCCCCGCCTTCCGACTCCAACGCGCAGAAGCGCAGCTCTGACCGCCGCTCGTGCCGGAGAACGAACCGCACCGAGCCGTGGCATAGGTTGCAGCCGCCGTCGAACAGCAGGACGGGCGGCTGCGGCCAAGGGGATTCGGACGGAACGGAGGCAGTCATGGTAGGGGCGGCGCACACGGAACGCTTCACGGCACCGGCAGTTCGTCGAAGATCTTCTGCACGATGTCCTCGGCGGTCTTTTCCTCAGCTTCGGCTTCGTAGGTCAGCGTCACGCGGTGGCGCAGCACGTCGAGGCCGATGGACTTCACGTCCTGCGGGGTGACGTAACCGCGACCGCGCAGGAACGCGTGGGCCTTGGCCGCCAGCGTCAGCGCGATGGTGGCGCGCGGGCTGGCGCCCATCTGGATGAAGTCCTTCACCGCGATCTTGTAGTGCTCCGGATCGCGGGTCGCGCACACGACGTCCACGATGTAGTCCTTCACCTTGTCGTCGCAGTAGAGGTCGTTGATGACTTCGCGCGCCCGGAGGATTGCCGCTGTTTCCACCACGGGTTTGATCACCGGTTGGCCGCTGGTGCGGGCCATCAGGTCGAGGATCAACCGCTCTTCGTCGCGGGAAGGATAGCCGATCTTCAGCTTGAGCATGAAGCGGTCGACCTGCGCCTCGGGCAGCGTGTAGGTGCCTTCCTGCTCGATCGGATTTTGCGTGGCGAGCACAAGGAACGGGTCTTCCAGCTTGAACGTCTGGTCGCCGATCGTGACCTGGCGTTCCTGCATGGCTTCGAGCAGCGCGGATTGCACCTTGGCCGGGGCGCGGTTGATTTCGTCGGCCAGCACCAGATTGGAAAAAACGGGCCCGCGCCGCACGGCGAAGGCGCCGGTCTGGGGATTGTAGATCTGGGTGCCCACCACGTCGGCCGGCAGCATGTCGGGCGTGAACTGGATGCGGCTGAAGCGGGTGTGCAGCGCCGTCGCCAGCGTTTTCACCGAGAGGGTCTTGGCGAGGCCGGGCACGCCTTCGAGCAGCACGTGGCCGTTGGCCAGCAGGCCGATGACCAAGCGCTCGGTCAGGTATTTCTGGCCGACGACGCAGCGCTGGATTTCGGAGAACAGCAGCGGCAGGAAGGCTCCGGCCTCCTGCACGGCGGTGTTGAGGGCGGTTACAGACGTCATGTGATGCGCTGACTTATGGCGGGTGACAACCCGGCGGGCAAGATGCGCCCCGCGCAAATTCCCCAAAACCAACCCGCCGGGAGTCCAATTGAGCGCCTCTGCGGTTCCCGGCCGCCATTTTTGCCCTTTGAACTCCGCCGCGTGAACCCGGAACCTCCCGGGATGACGAGCCTGTTCATCGCCACCGGCAACGACCATAAGGTGCAGGAAATCCGCGCCGCGCTCGGGCGGGACTTCACCGTCTTCTCCCAGCGCGATGCCAACGTGAAACTCGAACCTGAGGAAACCGGCGCCACGTTTGCCGAAAACGCCCGGATCAAGGCCGTGACGTGGGCAGCCTACTTTGCCATGGACGTGTGCAGCCTGAATCTCGACTACGTGCTCGCCGACGATTCCGGGCTCGAAGTGGACGCTCTGAACGGCGCGCCGGGGGTCCATTCCGCCCGTTTTGCCGCCCGCGCTGACGGCCGGCCGGGGCAACTCACCCGACGCCGAAAACAACGCCAAGTTGCTGCGGGAGTTGGCCGGCTTTCCCACGCCCCAATGGACCGCCCGGTTTCGCTGCGCCCTCGCGCTGGTCCCGGTGCGGCCCGGCCAGTCCGCCGGCGAACTCGCCGCCCAAACCGAGGGCTTTGAAGGGCTCTGCGAAGGCCGGATCACCGCGCAGCCCAGCGGCACGGCCGGTTTCGGTTACGATCCGTTGTTTGTGCCGGCCGGTCACACCGCGTCCTTTGCCGAACTGGGCGCCGCGGTAAAGCAAGCCCTCAGCCACCGGGCCCACGCCCTAGCCCTGCTTCAGGCGCATTTCAGCCGCCTCAGTGCCGGCGCCCGCCGACCACTGGACTTCCGTCCCGCCGGCTGCTAGACCCTGCGCACAAATCAATCCTCCGCCCGCGAATGACCGCGGCGGTCGGCAGAACTGACGACATTCCATGAAGCACGCTTCGCTTGCCCTTTTATTTGCGGGCGCCTTGGCCGGTCCGGCCTTCGCGCAAAACAATCCCAACGCCACGCCCGTGCAGGTGCCTCCCACGGCGCTCGCCGTCGCGTCCACCAACGCGCTGGCAGCCATCGACGCCAAGTTCAAGGGCCCCTTGGAAAAGAACAGCTACTCCATCGGCGTCATGTTGGCCAACGACATGAAGCGCAACCTCCAGCGCGGTGGCTACGAGGTTGACCCGGCCATCGTGGCCCAAGCTTTCACCGCCTTTTTCACCGGCCAACCCACGACCGTGACCGAGGCCGAAGCCCAGACGGTCGTGCGTGCCTACAGCATGGATCTGCGCCAAAAAGCCGAGGAAAAACGCAAGGCTGAGACCGAAAAGAACAAGACGGAAGGCGAAGCATTTCTCGCCGCCAACAAAGCCAAGGAGGGCGTCATCACCCTCCCCAGCGGGCTCCAATACAAGGTGTTGACGCCCGGCACCGGCCCCAAGCCCACGACGAATGACACCGTCTCCGTCCACTACCGGGGCACCCTGATTGACGGCACGGAGTTCGACAGTTCCCTCGCCAAAGGCCAACCCGCCACCTTCCCCGTCACCCGCGTCATCAAGGGCTGGACCGAAGCCCTTCAGTTGATGCCGACCGGCTCCAAGTGGCAGCTCACGATTCCTGGGGAGCTCGCCTACGGCCAAAACGGTTCCCCGCCCAAGATCGGCCCCAACTCGGTCCTCCAATTCGAGGTCGAACTCCTCGGCATCAAGGAACCCGTGAATCCGCCCCCGCAACCGGTCGTGACCAGCGATATCATCAAGGTCCCCAGCAAGGCGGAGTTGGAAAAGGGCGCCAAGATCGAGGTCATCAAACCTGCGGATTTGGAACGCCTGCAAAAAGAAGAAGCCGCCAAGAAAGCCGCCGCGGAGAAGAAATAACCGCCCCGCGACTCCCGACCCCAGCCGGCTGCGCCCATCCGCGGAGCCGGCTGGTTTGTTTTTGGGATGCCGAAATTTCCGCTCGCCCCCGAGTGACGGCTTGCCGGTTGCGCCCCCACTCAAGCTGCCCCTAGGTTACGCACCGTCCGACCATGTCCGTCCCACCGCTCACCGCTCCGGAACTGCACGCGCTCAATGCCGCCCTCGGCTGGCTGGGCCTCGGGCTGTTTGTGGATGCCCAGCAGGAGCTGAACAGTCTTTCGCTCCCGGCCCAAACCCATCCGCGCGTGCTGGATGTCCAATTCGCCATCTACGGCGAGACCGGGGCTTGGGAGGCCGCCTTCGCCGTGGCCGAAACCGAGGTGAAACTGCAACCCGGACGCTCCGGCGGCTGGGTTCACCGAGCCTTTGCCGCCCGCCGCCGCCCCCAAGGCAGCTTGGAAGAGGCGTTTCGCCTACTCCGGCCCGCTTTCGACCAATTCCCCAATCAAGTCGTCATCCCCTACAATCTCGCCTGCTATCGAGCGCAGCAGGCGCAAATGGAAGAGGCGTGGCAGTGGTTCGCCGCCGCCCTTGAGCGGGGCCAGCTCGCCCCGCTCAAGGAAATGGCCCTCCAAGACAACGATCTGAAGGCGCTGTGGCCCCGCATCGCAGCCCTGAAGTAAGCCGGGCTCACAAGTCCTTGGGCCAGACCCAGTCGAGCCCCTCTTCGTCCACCCCGGCCTGCTTGAGGTAGCCCACCCCCCCGTGGTCCACCCCGTCGCGGCCCACGGACCAGAGTTTGAAGTGTCCGGTCGCCGTCTTGGCGTAGCGCAGCGGTTGACCGTCCATGAGGTCGCGCGGTTCCGCCGCCAAGAATTCCGGCACCAGCGCGCCGAGCGTGTCGGGATAGCGGCCGTGTTTCCGCCAATGACGTTCCAAAGCACAGGCGGTGCTGGCTTGGAGCGCCGTCTGCTCCGCGCGGGCGGCCTTCACCACCGCCCGACCCAGCGCGGGCACGAGCATGCGGTAAAGCTGGTTGTAGAAGGTCGGCGTGACCCGCATCCGCGCGTCCATCTCGGTGTCAAAATCGCGTAAGGGCTGCGCCCAACCGCCGACCGCGGAATTCGTCGCGAGCCCGCGGCCCAAGTCGATCATGCGCTGGTGGAAGTCGGCGATCCGCACTTGGTTTTGCCGCACCCAACCGCCGGGAAAGAAAATTGGCGGCTCCTCGGAATCGCCGCCTTCGGCACCCAACTGTTCGAGAAAACGGACGTTGGCCAAGCCTAGGGAGCCGCGCGCTACCAACTCATCCAGCAGGAGCATTGCCCCAGCCCGTTCGCCCTCAAGCGCCTGAGCCAACCCGGCCATGAAGCCGGGCCGGGCGAAGGCCTGCTGCAGCGCGGCCAACTGCGGATCCGTCCACTGGTGAGCCTGAATGCCTGGCCAGAGGGAATTCGCCACGATCGCGCCTTGGGCGATGCGGACCAACTGCGAGATCAGCAGCGGTTCTTCGGCGAAGAAGTTGGCCACGCGTAAGCCGCATTGGAGTTCCGCATAGGCGCCCTCGAGGTCGCCTAGACCCAGCTTCGCCTCCTGACGCAGCGCGAAGTGCCGGCTCAAGGTCTTGCCGTTCGCGAGGTGCGGCAGCAGGGCATTGAAGCCTTCCTCGTAGTGGACCGGAAACCGGGCGTAAGGCCGCTGGGCGGCGGCGCAGATGTCCCGCACAAACGGTTCCGCCAACCCGAGCGCGGTGAGCACGACTTGCGCCGGGCTGGCGTCGGTGGGCGCCGCCGGGTAGCGGGGCTCCGCGGAGTTAACTTTCGACGGCTTGGCAGCTTGGTCCGAGTTGCTGGTGCGAAAAGCGGTCGCCCATTCGGCGAGTGAGAGCGGCGTGCGATCATTCGCTTTGCGCTTAGGCAGGTGCCGATCCGGCAATTGGAGCACGCGGAAACGGCTCAGCGCGTTGGTGTCATCCCAGAGGATTGATCCCTTCGGCGGATGCGAATAGGCGAACAGGTTCGAGAACGCGGGCAGACTGGCCGCGTTCTGTTCCGGCGGCACCGCGGGCGGCAGCAGCTCCGCGAACGTCAGGCGCTCACCCCGCGCGATCAACGCGGCCCGGGCACCACGCCACGCCCACGCCCCGCGGAAGTTTTCGAGCCCGAGAATCAGCGCCCCCGGGGTCACCACACTGAGCAGCAGGAAGTAGGGTAACCCGAGCACGAGCAACGCCCAAACCGGCGGCCGGCCGGGCCTGGGGCCGGGAACTTCCCGGAGTCGGGCGGCCCGTTGGTTCCACGCGAGGGCGGCAAAGCTGAAGTGCGTCAGCGCGGCGACGAAGAGCAGCAGGCCCAGCGCGGCGAGCAAGAACACCGGGAGGATGGCGCCGGCCAAGACCCGCACCAGCAACGCTCCCGCGAGGGCCGGCAACGCACACAGCACGGGGACCACGAGCACGATCCCGAGCGGGAACGCCTGCTCCGGCTGGGGCTGCCAGCGACGGAGTCCGGGCCAGAGATAACGCTGCTCGTGGAGCCAGCAGTAGAAGCGGGTGGGGGTCATGAAGAGAATGGGGCGGGGTGAACGGGGCTAGACGGTGAAAAAATCCGCGGTCGGCAAACGGCCGAAGCCGTCCTCCCGCAACCGGCGGTCGCCCCGGGGGCGCGGCCGCTCGGCGGGCCGGTTATCGGCGGCTACCGGAGTGTCCCGCGGGAGTTCTTCCAAACCGGCCAGGTGGCGCAGTTCTGCCCGCTGCACCTTGGCTTCGGCCACTTGTTCGGCGGAAACTTGAACCGGGGCGACGGCGACCGGGCCGTTGAGCCAGCGATCGGCCGAACCGCCCAGCCACGCCATCAGCCAGCACGCGGCGAGGCCGCCCGTCACGAGTGGGAAGCGGACGAGGAACGGTTCCCACCACGCCGGTCGGGCGGCGGGCAGGCGGGCCGCCGGCCCTATTTTGGCCGCGGCCCGCAGCACTTCGGCGCGCAGCCCGGCGGGAGCGGAGCGCCGGGGGATCCCCGCCAGCCGGTGTTCCAGGGCGTCGGGTTCAGCGTTGGGTTCTTCGGCATTCATCGGCGGCTTCTCCGTTCACCGGATTTCGTCATAAAGGGGACGCAGCCGGGTGCGCAATTTGTCTAGCCCGTAGCGATAACGGCTGGCGGCGGTGTTCAGCGGCACCGCCAGCACTTCGGCCAAGCGCTCGAAGGTGAGTCCCTCCCACAGCTTGAGGTGGACCACGGCGCGCTGGTCCGGGGGAAGTTCGCCCAAGGCGGCGGCCAGTTCGCGGCGGAAGGCGGTTTCGTCGGGGTCCTCGGTCCGGGCAAAGAGGTCCACCGCTTCCGCCGCCAAGGCGGTGTGCGCCCGGCTCCGGGTGTCGCGACGGCGCAGTTGGTCGATGGCTTGGTTGTGCGCGAGGCGGAGCAGGAAACCCCGTTCGTCCCGCACGTCGCGCAGCCGGTCGGGCTGGGCCACAAGCCGGCTGAAGAGTTCCTGCAAGACGTCGCGGGCGTCGGCCTCGGACCGGGTGAGGTTGAGCAGGAACGCGAACAACGCATCGGCGTGCGTGTCGTAGAGGCGTTCCAGCTCGGCGGATGACATGTGGCTGAGACAAGGACGGGGCCGGGTCGTTGCTTTGTCTAAACGATTTTTCCCCGCCGGCCAGGCCAGGCCGCCACGCCGGTTTCGGCCACTCGTCACGCCGGCGGCACCACCACCCGCAGGCCCTGCGGACGGACGGAAAACTCAGCGGGCAATTCGCCCACGTTATCGCCTTCGAGATGCAGCGGCACCGGGTCGGGCGAGGTCAGGAAAATGCGTTCGCCCCGGAGGTGAATGACGTCCCGGCAACGGGCGAAGTCGTCGCGCAACAGGGCGGGCACAATCCGGGCCACGGCCAACCAGGTCAGGCGCGGAATCAACGCCACTTCGAGCGCCCCGTCGTCCAGCCGCGCGTGGGGAAAAACCGGGTAACGCCCTCCGAGGTAGCGCCCGTTGCCCAGCGCGACGATTTCCCCGGTGAGCGTGCGGTCGCCCACCCGGGCGGTGACCCGCGGCCGGGGTCCCCGCATCGCCAAACCACAAGCCCACACGTAGGCGAGCGGACCGAATTTCTTCTTCAGCTCCCAGTTCACGAGGCTGATGGCGCGCGAATCCAAACCGGCCCCCGCCATTTGCGCGAAGGCCCGGCGACTCCGGGCACCCGGCGGGCCGAATTCGGCTAGGGGCAGATCCAGAATCCGCTCCGCGCCGCGCTGAATCACCGACCACGCGCCCGCGAAGTCGGTCGGGAGGCCGAGTTCCTTGGCAAAGACATTCACCGTGCCCCACGGCAGCACCGCCAACCGCGCCCGGTCAAAACCACCGGGCGCATCCACGATCCCGTTGAGCACCTCGTTGACCGTGCCGTCGCCGCCGGCCGCGACGATGGTTTCGTAGCCAGCGCGCACGAGGTCGGCCGCCAAGGTGCGGGCGTGGCCGGCGTGTTGCGTGGGTTCCAAGCGGGCGTGCCGGGCCACCGTGGCCAACTGCGCGTGCCGCCGCCGGGCTTGGTCACCACGGGCGGTCGGATTGAAGACGATAGCCAGCATGGCGGGCGGGGCTAGAAGCGGGCCACGGTGAACGAATGGTCGAACCAGAGCCCGTTCAGTTCGAACTGAAGTTGATTTTCCTCCAAGCCTGGTTCATCCGCAAAACCGCCGGCAAACCAGTGAAATTGGTTCCGCTCCCGAATCAGCGCCGCGAGTTCCGCGAACATTTCCGGCTCCAGCCCGATCAGGCCGTAACGGTCGCGGCGGAATTCCTCCTTCTTCATCGTGTGGCGCAGGGCGTCCACTTCGGCCGGCGATGATTTCACGACCCAGATTTGCGCGTCGGGACATTTCACGGCGATTTTTTGCAGTTTAGCAGGGCTGCTTTCCCCGCCTTCGACCCACAGGAGCGGCCGCAGGTCGTAGCCCAGCTCGACGAGGTCGGGCACAAACGGGATCGAATCGTCTGGCAGCTCGGTCTGCACTTGGAGGCGGTCGCGGTAAAACAGCACCCACCCGATGAACTTCAGCACCAGATTCGACTCCGCTTCGTTCGGTCCGAGCCCGAACAGCACCTTGCGGGGCAAGGCCCGCCGGCGGTCGTCGCTCGTGCAGTAGAAAGTAAACTTGGCAGCCAATGTAGGCCCAAGATGAAAAGTCCGCCGGCGAAGTCGAGCCGGGAAACCGGCCCGACCGGTCACGCGGCGGGCAGGTGAAACACTTCGCGCAACGCCTGGCTCACTGGACTGGCATCGGGCTGGGTCGGCATGAGGTCCCGCTGGTGGATCCACCAGCGCCGGCAGACTTCGGTCGCCGCGAGCGCCCGCCACTGGGCTTCCTCGGCGAACTCGACGTAGGCGAACAATTGCCGGGTCTCGGGCAGCAGAAAGATGGAGTAGGTGTGAACGCCGTGGGCGCGCAAAGCGGCTTCCAGCTCGGGCCAGATCGGCTGGTGTCGGCGCGCGTATTCAGCCTCGTTTCCGGCGTGCACGGACATCACAAACGCGTGGCGGATCATGGCCGCACGGTGGCCCGGACGGCGGGGGGTGCCGAGCCTGGAGTTGGCCCGCATGCTGCCCGTTCGGAAACCCGGGGCCGGCCGCTCATTCGCCGCCTCGCTGGGTTCAGCGTGTCGGCGAGGGACACCGGGCGTTGGAAAAGCAGGGCAGTTCCTCCGGCCAGCACGCGGCCGCTTTCCGCGCCGAGGTCGAGGCCAAGAAAAATCGGCTCTGCCATGGGCTTCGTGGGCCAGTTTGCCCCCGCTCCGGCCGGCGTGAATCCCGAACTCGCACCGCCGGAAGCCGCACATCTCCTTGGCCCCACCGGCGAAACGCGGTTTCATCCGTTCCGTCGCTCATGAAATCCCCCGTCGTTCGGTTTTTCGTCCAAGCCCTGCTCGGCTTCGTCGTGCTGCTGTTCGCGCTCACCGCGTGCCTCTTCGCTCGCGCCGCCTGGGTCTTCCGCGACCGGGTCGCCGGCTACAGTCTACAGGTCGCCCGGAGTGCCCGGCCCGCCGCCGCCGACCCGCGCCCGCTGCGCGTCGGCTTCGGCCGCGAAAATATCACGCCCGCCGTCGGCTCCAACTTGCCGCCGGTCTGGATGGCCGGCTTCAGCAACGGCCGCGCCGCCACCGGCGTGCATGACGAGTTGTTCGCCGTCGCCACCGCGCTCGACGACGGCCATTCGCGCGTCGGCCTCGTGGTGCTGGATGCCATCGGCTTCTTCCACGATGACGTGGTCGCCGTCCGCCGCGCGGTGCCGGCCGACGCCGGCTTCGACTACGTGATCGTCTGCGCCACGCACAACCACTCCACGCCCGATCTCATGGGCCTCTGGGGCCCGCATCCGCTGAAGAGCGGCGTGAGTCCGGCCTACCGCGAACGCGTCCTCGCCGCCTCAGTCAAGGCGCTCGTGGACGCGGCCAAATCGCTCCAACCCGCCAAGCTGGCGCTGCACGAACTCAAGGTGGATCCCACCGGCCTCGTGAAAGACACGCGCGCCCCGCAGGTCCTCGACCCCGACCTCCGCCTGATGCTGTTCACCCAGCCCGACACCGGCGCCGTGCTGGGCTCCATCGTCGGTTGGGGCAACCACCCGGAGACGCCTTGGGCCGGCAACACGGAACTGACCGCCGACTTCTGCGGCGTGATCCGCGACGGACTCGAGCGCGGCATCAGCTACGACGGGCGGCAGCGACTCGCTGGCCTCGGCGGCACGCACGTCTTTGTGAATGCCTGCGTGGGCGGCCTGATGACGACCCACCCGAGCACGACCGTGCGCGACCCGTTCCTGAACCAAGACTTCGCCAAACCGTCGCACGACAAGACCCGCGCCCTTGGCCATACCCTCGTGAAACTGCTGCTGGAGCGCATCGCCAGTTCCAACGCCCCCGCGACCACCCTCGCCCCCATCGGGATCCAAGCACACACCTTGGAATTGCCGCTGGCCAACCGGGGCTTCTACGCCGCCGCCATGCTGGGCTTGTTCGAGCGCGGCCACAGCCACTTCGGCCACCTGCGCACCGAAGTCGCGTTCTTGACCCTCGGCGACGCCAGCATCGTGTGCATTCCAGGTGAGATTTATCCGGAACTGGTCAACGGCGGCGTGGTGCGCGCGCCCGGCGGTGACTACGACATCGAGCCGCTGGAGATTCCGCCGCTGCGCGAACTCATGCCCGGCAAGGTGAAGTTCCTGTTCGGCCTCGCGAATGACGAGATCGGCTACATCATTCCCAAGTCCGAATGGGATCAGGAACCGCCGTATCTCTTCCACGCCCAAGGCGCTCCCTACGGCGAAGTGAACTCAGTCGGACCCGAGACGGCGTTCCGGTTGCACACCGCCGTGCGCGCACTGATCCAAGCCGCGGCCGCGCCGTAAGCAGGGACGGTTGCCCGCTCCGCGCCCCGCTTGAACCGCCTTGCACCCGGCTCCAGAAATCCGAACCCTTCCGCCCATGTCGGACTTCAACATTCATTACGTGGCCAAACTCGCGCGCATCGAGCTGACGCCCGAAGAGGAGCAGAAGCTGGGCGACCAACTCGGCCACATCCTCGGCTACGTAGCCAAGTTGAAGGAAGTGGACGTCACCGGCGTGGAGCCCACGGCGCACGCCTTTCCGCTGGTGAACGTGATGCGGCCGGATGAAGTCACCGGCTCCCTCGACCACGACGAAGCAATGCGCAACGCCCCGGCCAAGGCGGGCGGCCTGTTCGTGGTGCCGAAGATCGTGGAGTGAGCCCTAGCGTGAGCCCGCGACCGGCTTAGCCCGCGATCGCGTTCATTTCCACCGGCTCAACGCTCACCCCAAGCTTCTTGAGCCACTTGAGCCCGGCTTCGATTTCCGGGCCCGGACCTTCGAGTTCGAGACACAGGATGCCGACCTCGTCGGACACACTCGCCTGCCGCACGTTGGTCACGAGGTCAAACTTGTGGCCGAGCTCCCAGATGACCGCGCGCTTGATGAGCTTGGTCGGATAGGTGAGCCACACCCGGGTGGAGGCAGGCGGGACTTTCTTGGCAGCGGGAGTGGCTTTTTTGGCGGGCATGGCAATGAGGTTTCGACGGGCGAAACGGATCCGAACTGAAGGTCGACTAACCGCCGGCAATGGCGGGAATGATGCTGATCTCGTCGCCATCCTTCACCGGCGTGTCGTTGTTTTGCAGGAAGCGGATGTCCTCTTCGTTCACGTAAACGTTCACGAAACGGCGCACCTGCCCCCCGTCGTCGACGAGGCGTTCCTGGATACCGGGAAACTGGCGCTGCAACTCGGTGATGACAGAACCGACGGTGCCGGCAGCGACTTCGACGAGTTCTTGCTCGTGGGTCAGCTTTCGGAGCGGCGTGGGGATGCGAACTTTTGCGGACATGATGCTCTAACTGGTTGGGCCAAGTGTTGGTGATTCCCGCGGTGAGGCAAGCCGGCTTTTCTTTCCCCACCCCGCGCCCGAGGCCCACCCAGCCGCGAACTGGCAAAGAAGAACCGTCCGTTGTTCGAAGCTGGGAAGCCGGCCAGCCGTCAGGTAAGGGCATGGCCATGAACTCCACCGCGACGACACCCGGTTTCCTGCCCTCCCGCCGCCAGTTCCTCCAAACCTCCGGCCGCCTCGCCGCCGCCTCCGCCCTCGCCGGGGTCGTGCTGCCCCATGTCCACGCCGCCGAACGCAATACGATCCAACTGGCCCTCATCGGCTGTGGCGGACGCGGCGCCGGCGCGGTGGCCAACGCCATGTCCGCCGGCGGACTCGTGCTCGGCGATCTTTCCGGCCGCCAAGCCGCGCCCGGCGAACAGCCGCTGGGCCCGGTCAAGCTCGTCGCCATGGCCGACCTCCGCCAAGACCGCCTGAACGGCACCCACGCCACGCTCAAGGAAACGCTCGGCGCCGCCGTGGACGTGCCGCCGGAGCGCCGGTTCCTCGGTTTCAACGCCTACCGCCAGGCCATTGACTGCCTGCGCCCCGGCGACATTGCGCTGCTCACCACCTTCTCCTCCTTCCGCGCCCAGCACTTCGAATACGCCGTCGAACGGGGCATAAACGTGTTCATGGAAAAGACCTTCGGCCCCGATCCCGGCAGCATCCAGCGCCTCCTGCGGGCCTCGGAAAAGGCCGAGCAAAAGAACCTCAAGGTCGGCTGCGGGCTCATGTGCCGGCATTCCTCCGCCCGCCAAGCCATGATCAACCAGATCCGCGACGGCCGGATCGGTGACCTCCTGAACATCCGCGCCTACCGGATGGACCCCGGCTATTTCCTGCCGCCCTTCGCCCGGAACCAAAACGAACTCCTCTGGCAGCTCAGCCCGGGGCATCCGTATCAGTTCATGTGGTCGTCCGGCGGCATCTTCCTCGAACTGATGATTCACCAGATGGACGAAGTCTTCTGGCTCAAGGATAGCTGGCCCGTGGCCGCGCACGGCGTGGGCGGGCGGTTTGCCGGCAGCACCGACGCCAGCCAGAACCTCGACAGTTATTCGGTGGAATACACCTTCGCCGACGGCAGCAAGGGCATGGTCACCGGCCGCTACATTCCCGGCTGCCACTCCGACTTCGCCACCTACGTCCACGGCACCAAGGCCGCCGGCAAGTTCTCCGGCGACATCCACGCGCCCGAATGCCTGATTTACAAAGACCAGCACACCGAGCGAAACAACGTCGCGTGGCGCCCGGCCAAAGAAACCGTCAACCCCTGGCAGGCCGAATGGGACGTGCTGCTCGACGCCATCCGCAACAACAAGCCGCACAACGAAGTGAAGCGCGCCGCCTATTCCAACCTCGGCGCCATGATGGGCCGGGCCGCCGTCCACATGGGCCGGAGCATCACTTGGGACGAAATTTCGAAGTCCCAGTTCCGCTTCTGCCCCGACTCGGACGCGCTCACGGACTCCAGTCCCGCCCCCGTGCCCGCCGATGCCCAAGGCCGTTACCCAGCCCCAGTTCCGGGCAAATGGGTCGAGGTGTGAGACCGTCGGCGCGGGACTTGGAAGAACGCGCCCAACCGCCCTACACCCTCCATCGCGTCCTAACCGAATGAAGCCGACCACGCGTTCAGGCCGCCCAAGCCCCCAAGGGGCGGCCTAAGCCAGCCCAGGGCAACGCCCTGGGTTACGTGCCCCCACCCGACCCAGCCCTGAAAGGGCGGCCCAACGGACAGGTCGGATGGTTCGCCCCTTCAGGGCTTAGATTTGGATTCCGACATACCCAGGGCGCTGCCCTGGGCTGGTATGGGTCGCGCCGTTGGCGCTCAGGCCACCCGCCTCGTTGGTGCTGGAACGTCCGCCGCGTTCTCGGCCCAAGGCAAACAGCGCACACGAGAGGCACA
>CAIJLV010000050.1 GCA_903821635.1 uncultured Verrucomicrobiota bacterium
CCACGGGCGTGGATCACGGCGACGGCGATCAGGCTAGTCACTGGAAAGATGGCCTTTCCATTGGCCTCATGGATCCCACGCTGAATTTCGCTGAGCTCAGCCTGATTACCGCGGCCGATGTTCGGGCCTTAGATTTAATCGGCTGGGATGTCGTTCCTGAACCGTCGACGTATGCGGCTGGGGCTTTTGCCCTGCTTGCAGTTGGGGGCGGTTGGTTGCGCGCACGCCGGCGTGCTTGAATTGCTGAGCGACTCAAGGAGCGTCCAGCGGGCGCACCTGCGCGGCTACACGGATCGCGCGTCAGCGAACCCATTCGCGGCGCCACGCGGCGGGAGCTCGGCCAAAGGTGCGGCGGAAATGGCGGGCGAGGTGGCTCGCGTCACAGAATCCGGTAGCGACGGCTACCTCGGCCAGCGTGAGTTCGCGGCAGCGCAAAAGGTCCTGCGCGCGGTGCAGCCGGAGGCGCAGCACAAAGGCGTGCGGAGCGATTCCGGTCGCAAGCTTGAAGCCGCGCGCAAAGTGCCACGGACTTTGCCCGGCGATTTGAGCGAGATCCTTCAGGGTCAGCGGATCCTGCAACTTGTCGTTGATGAATTCGATCACTCGGCGCAGAGCGGGGCGAGGCAGCCCCCCGCTATCCCGCCAAGGTTCTGGAACGCGGCTATAGTGGCGCACCAAGTGGGAGGCGAGGCTGGTCGCCAGCGTTTCCGCGTAGAGCCGGTTGCCGGCGCGGTCCTCGGCTTCGTGGCGCAATTGCAGGATCAGCGCACGGACAAAGTCGTCGGCCACGCCCAACTGGGGCGCGATTTCCGGAACCGCACCGCCGGTCATGGAACCCACGACGGAGAGGAGAAATTGCGGGGTCAGCGACACCGAGATGAATTCGCCCCCGTGTCGGGATCGGCTGGTCACGGGGATGCCCGCGGGCAGTAGCGACACCGCCCCGACAGAAATGATTGGGGGAGCCGGGCGGCCGTCCACCTCCCAGTCCAATTCGATGGGCTGGGCCAACTGGAGCACGACGCAATGGTTGACCAAGGAAAATCCCGTTTGCTTGAACTCTCCGATTCGATGGTGTTCGAGTCGCACCTCTCGCCAGCCGGCGCCTGCACTACTGAAAATAGGCGGCTGATTGAAAACCGGGCGTAATTTTCCGGTGCCGATATCCCGGACTTGTTCCTGATGTTGAGTCACTTCCAAAGGTGGGTGACGCGACTGGCGGCGTTTGGTTTCAACGGGTTTCACACCGGGTGAAACTGGCTGCGTGGTTGTTTGCCAGATGGCAAGAACGTCCCGGCCTCGGCCAAAAGAAAGAATTTCCGACCCGTGAGATTACCGACAATACTTGCTCAGTTGCCTCCGTCACATTCCTGCACATGCGCCGTAAATTTTCGCTTTTGACCCTGTTGCTGGTCGCCGCGGTTGGTTCGGGTTGGCTGGCACTCAATCGCCGCCCTGTTACCGGGTCGCTGCGGCGTCCGCTGGTGGACCAAGCCAAGGCTGAACAGGTGTTCCAGCGGGAAGTGCTCCCGATATTGAACCAGTATTGTTGGGATTGTCACGGAGACGGGGCCAGCAAGGGGGACATTGCATTGGACAGTTTTACCAACGTGACGGCGGTGCTGAAAGATCGGCGCACGTGGGAGCGGGTATTGCACACGGTCGCGGTGGGCGACATGCCGCCAAAGAAAAAGAAGCAGCCGACTGAGCCGCAGCGGGAACAGCTGACGACGTGGATCGAGAAGACCATGTTTCCGGTCGACCCGGACAATCCCGATCCCGGCCGCGTGACGTTGCACCGGCTGAACCGCGAGGAATTCAACAACACCATTCGCGACTTGCTGGCGGTGGACTTCAAACCCGCCGAAGATTTTCCCCAAGATGATGTCGGTTATGGCTTCGACAACATCGGCGACGTCCTGTCACTGCCACCGATCTTGTTTGAGAAATACCTCAAGGCGGTTGAGCGGATTCTGGACGAGGCCCTAGTAACCGGTCCCCGGCCACCGACGGTGCGCCAATTCGAAGCGGCAAAACTCACCGGCGGACAAGATTTAGGGCCGGTGCGCGGGCTGTCCTCCAATGGCGAGATCGTGGTGCCAATGAAATTCCCCGGGGCCGGCAAATATCGCCTGAAATTCGAAGCTTACGGTGATCAGGTGAAACCTGATCCCGTGAAGATCGTAGTTCGGCTCGATGGGCGCGAAGTGAAGCGGTTCGACGTGCCAGAAAAGCGCAATAAGCCGGGGAAATTTGAAGTCGAAATCGATTTGGCGGCGGGCGAGGGAAAACGCTTGGCCGTGGCTTTCCTCAACGACGTGTATGAGAAGCGCGAGGTCGAACGTGAAGAGGGAGAGGGCGACAAAAAGCGTAAGCGCAAGGACACGGTGATCGATGACCGGAACTTCTATGCCCAAGCGTTCGAGGTGGCCGGTCCGGTGGATACGGAGCCGCCCATTCCCGAATCGCACCGGCGAGTGTTTTTCAAAAAAACAGTCGCGGGTAAGGAATCCGTCACGGCGCGCGAGTTGGTGGGCGTCTTCACTCGGCGGGCATGGCGCCGGCCGGTGACGCCCACTGAGTTGGACCGCTTGATGCGGCTGTTCGACAGCGCTCGGCGAGACGGCGAAAATTTCGAGGCGTCCGTGAAACACACACTGACGGCAGTCTTGGTGTCGCCCCACTTTCTGTTCCGTGGCGAACTCCAACCGGAGCCGAACAATCCAGCGCGGGTTCATCCCGTGGATGAGTGGGCGCTCGCGTCCCGGTTGAGCTATTTCCTCTGGTCGTCGTTACCCGACGACGAGTTGTTCGCCCTCGCGGAGCGCAAAAAGTTGCGGAAAAATCTCCCTACTCAAGTGCAGCGCATGCTGCGGGATCCCAAGGCGAAAGCCCTGACGGAGAATTTCGCCGGGCAATGGCTCCAATTGCGGATGCTGGAATTGATTGATCCTGACCGGAAGGAGTTCCCCGACTTCAGCGATGATCTACGCCGCGCCATGCGGACCGAGACGGAGCGCTTTTTTGAGCACATCATTCGCGAAGATCGGCCAGTTAGCGACTTCCTGCTCGCGGACTACACGTTTCTGAATGAGACCTTGGCGAGGCACTACGGCATCCCGGGCGTGACCGGCGACGAGTTCGTCAAGGTGTCCCTTCAGGGATCGCCTCGGCAAGGGGTGCTCACCCAGGGCAGCATCCTGACCCTCACGTCTAACCCGACTCGAACCTCGCCGGTGAAGCGCGGCAAATGGGTGCTGGAAAATGTTCTAGCAACCCCGCCGCCGCCGCCGCCGCCGGGAGTCCCAGCTTTGGAAGGCCAAGCCCAGCTCACCGGCACGTTGCGTCAACGGATGGAACAGCACCGGGAAAATGCCGTTTGCTCAAGTTGCCATGAGAAAATGGACGCGATTGGCTTCGGGTTCGAACACTTCGATGGCATCGGCCGGTATCGAGAAAAAGACGGTCGCAACCTAGTGGAGCCGGCGGGCGAGCTGGCTGCTGGTCAGAAATTCGCCGACCACCGCGAACTAAATGGGCTGCTGGCCAATGCTCGCCGGGCGGACTTCCTCCGGTGTCTGGCGGAAAAGATGCTGACGTATTCGTTGGGCCGTGGGCTGGAATATTACGACAAACCGACCGTGCAGCGCATTGTGCAACAGTTGGAAGGGCAGCAATTGAAATTCTCCGCCTTGGTGATGGGGGTGGTCGAAAGCGCGCCTTTCCAGAAGCGGCGAGGCGAGGGTGATTTGGCTCAAATGACAGTCCCCAACTAGGGCGGCTTGTTCCCTTGCTTCGAAGCCGCTACGGTTCGCCGGGGCATGAAGTTGCTTTGCCGCGAACCTGACAAACTGGTGTTCCGCCTTTCCAAGCGGGAATACGAGGCGTTGCTGGTCGCGGTCCGGCTACGTTCACACCTGCCCCGGCAAGCCCGTTCGATTACGAGCGATACGCCCAAGGAAGCCCGCTTGCGGGAGGCGCAGGAGGATCTGACCAACGCCCTCAAGGAACACCGGCAGGAGTTGTCTCGTTGGGCGGAGGATTTGCTCGCAGATCCAACGCGATGTGCGGCTCAAAAAGGGAGCGGATACCAACTGACTTTGAGCGCCAGTGACTCCGAGCTCGTGCTGCAAACGCTCAACGAGGTCCGCATTGCTGCTTGGGAAAAACTGGGCTGCCCCAATTTTGAAACGGGTGATCGGCCGGAGATTTCGGACGAGAACTTCCTTTGCTTCTGGGCTTTTCAGGTGACCGATATGTTCCAAGGCACATTACTTGCCGCGCTGGCTGGGGAGGACTGATGGTTGCGCTGCTGGATGAGGGCCTGTGGTTTCCCGATCCGCGTCGGGCTCGGTCCGACGGTTTGGTGGCCGTAGGCGGTGATCTGTCGGTCGATCGACTCCTGTTGGCATATCGATGTGGAGTTTTTCCTTGGAGCGCTGAGCCAATCACTTGGTGGTCGCCCAATCCCCGGGCTATCTTTGATCTGCAGCGCATTCATGTCTCTCGGAGTCTGGAGCGTTCGCTGAGGAAAAGTGGCTTTGAGGTGACTTACGATCGAGCGTTTGAAGCGGTCTTATATGGGTGCGCCGAGGCCCCCAGGCGGGAGGGCCAGACTTGGATTTCGCCGGAATTCATTGCCGCCTACATCCAACTGCATCTCGCTGGGCACGCCCACTCGGTTGAAGTTTGGCAGGAGGGGAAATTGGCGGGCGGCATCTATGGAGTCGCCGTAGGCGGACTTTTTGCCGGAGAATCGATGTTTCACCGCGTCACCGATGCTTCCAAGGTGGCGTTGGTTCACTGTGCCCGGCGTTTGCAGGAGCGGCAATATACGCTGTTCGACACGCAGATGGTGACCCCGGTGACCTCTTCGCTGGGAGCCTTCGAAATACCACGGGCGGAATATCTTACCCGTTTGGCGAGCGCGGTCTTTCGGCCGTGCGAATTTGCCTGATTCGCGAGCGCCAAGGGAGCGGGTAAAACGCGAACACGGGACTTTGTGAAAAAAATCACAAATGCCACTTGCCGCCCCCGAACGCCAAATCCAAGCTCCGCCCGCGGTCGGCGAAATTCGTCGGTTCCGCTGTATTTATGGCCACCAATGTCGCTGCCAGCGCCCCGAACGTTACTGAGTTCGGCTACAACTCGAAGGTCGAAGGGGAAGTAGTTCACACGACCGTCGATGCCGCTCTCAACTGGTTCCGCAAGAATTCTCTCTGGCCGATGCCAATGGGCTTGGCGTGCTGCGCCATTGAGCTGATGGCCGCGGGCGCGAGCCGATTCGACATTTCCCGGTTCGGTTCGGAGGTGATGCGTTTTTCTCCCCGACAATCGGACGTCATGATTGTCGCTGGCACGGTCACCTACAAGATGGCGCTAGCGGTGCGCCGTATTTATGAGCAGATGGCCGAACCCAAGTGGGTAATTGCCATGGGGGCCTGCGCCTCCACCGGGGGCATGTATCGCAGCTACGCAGTCCTCCAAGGGGTGGACAACATTGTGCCGGTGGACGTCTATATAGCCGGCTGTCCGCCGCGCCCAGAAGCCATGCTGGACGCCTTGATGAAGCTTCAGAATAAGGTCGCCAAGGAACCTTTCACTCGGGAATGGAAGCGCGATTCGGCTCCGGAAAAGTATGGTCGCTTGGGGCTTGAGCTCGGTGAAAAAGGCGAAATAATTCACCGTTAACCCGCAACTTTGCTGTGCCTACGCCGCTCGAACTGGCCAATCAACTGCGCGACAAGTTCCCCGAACTACTGTCGGAGCCCGCTGCATTCCGAGGTGAAGTGACCTTGGTCGTCGCCGATGCTGAACGCATCACCGACGTATGCCGGTGGGCGAAAAGCGAACTGGGCTTCGACCTGTTGCTTGACCTTAGTAGCGTGGATAACTACGGCGATGATCCCCGATGGACGGTGGTTTATGAACTTTACGGACTGGCTCACCGCAGCCATCTGCGGCTGAAGACGAATGTGACCGAGGAGAAATCCGAGTTACCCACGGTTTCCACCGTCTGGCGCACGGCCGATTGGCACGAACGGGAAGCCTACGACATGATGGGCATCCGTTTCTCCGGGCATCCGGACTTGCGGCGCATCCTCATGTGGGACGGTTATCCCTATTTTCCCCTCCGAAAAGACTTCCCGCTCGCGGGCAAGCCGACCGAATTACCGGAAGTTGCCTTCACCCGCACGGCTCCGCTGGAAGGCGGACCGTTCATCACTCCGGCCAGCACGGAGGGGTCAATTCAACGTGAACCTAGGTCCCGAACTCTGGAGTAATAATTTTCATGGCTGTTCAGGAAATTACTTTCAAGGACTCCGCGGCCCGGACCGCGTCGGTTCCGGCCGATGAACTCCGCGATTTGGAGGGCGACAAACTCGTCCTCAACATGGGGCCGTCGCATCCATCCACGCATGGGGTGCTGCGCATTCTGATCGAGATGGATGGCGAGACGATCACCAAGGCGATGCCGGACGTCGGTTACCTGCATCGAGGTGACGAAAAAATCGCCGAAAACATGACCTGGAACCAGTTCATCCCTTATACGGATCGGCTGGATTATCTCGCCACCATTGCCAACAACGTCGCTTACGCGTTGGCGGTGGAGAAACTGCTCGGCATTCACGACAAGCTGCCCCCGCGTTGCCAATATCTGCGCGTCATCTGTTGCGAATTAGCCCGCATTTCGGCGCATTTGCTCGGCCTCGGGGCTTACGCGATGGATGTTGGAGCGTTGACCGTGTTCATGCACACGTTCACGGAGCGTGAAAAGATCTACAATTTTTACGAAGCGTTGACCGGCGCCCGCTTTACCACCAGTTACACCCGGATTGGTGGGGTTTCCCGCGATACCCCGACGGGTTGGTGCGAAATGATCCGGAAGTTCTGCGACGAAGTGGTCCTAAACTTCGATGAATCGGAAAAATTGCTGACCCGCAATCGCATCTTCGTGGATCGAACCCGGGGTGTGGGCATCATTTCCAAAGAAATGGCGCTGGATTATGGGCTGACCGGCCCGAATCTCCGAGGTAGCGGCGTAGACTACGACGTGCGCAAAGCGCATCCTTATCTCTGTTACGCGGACCTCGAATTTGACATTCCCGTTGGTTCAATCGGTGATTGCTACGACCGCTATTTGGTTCGCATGGAAGAGATGCGCCAAAGCGTTCGCCTCATTCGCCAATGTTTGGATAAAATTCCGGGTGGTTTCGATAACGCCAGCCAAGAACCGGTCAACGTCGCTGATGGCAAGATTATCCTGCCCAAGAAAGATCGGGTCCTTACCAGCATGGAGGAATTGATCCATCAATTCATGTTGGTAACCCAAGGAGTGAACTGCCCCCCGGGCGAAGTCTATTTCGGCGCTGAGAATCCCAAGGGTGAGTTGGGCTTTTATATCAATAGCCGGGGTGGTGGGACGCCTTATCGACTGAAGATTCGCGCTCCTTCGTTCTGCAACCTGAGCATCCTGCCGGCG